>JAWKPF010000012.1 GCA_041390825.1 Thermomicrobiales bacterium | reverse complement strand
CCGGACTCGATTTGGCGCGGAAATCCGGCGCCGAGGAGTGGGTCGGGCAGGCCAGTTTCAGTATGGGTGTCGTGGAGCAAGATCGAGGACGTCCCGAGGCGGCGCTTCCGTTCTTCGAATCGGCGCGTGCGTCATTCCTCGCTACCGATCGGCCGGTCTTCGCCGCGGTTGCGCTGAACAATATCGGGCTGGTCACGGCGCGGGCAGTATCTCCGGAAGCCGGACTGGCGCTGATCGAAGAGGCGCGTCGCGCGCATCGTGACCTGGGTTTCGCATTCGGTGTGGCCCTGGCGGATCGATACGCCGGCCAGGTGCTCATGGCGATGGGCGAGCTCGAGCGTGCCCGAGATGCACTGCAGTCCAGCCTGATGCTCGATTCTTCGATCATGCAGGGCTGGCATGTTGCCAACGCGATCGAGACCCTGGCACTGCTCGATGCGCGAGCGGGAGAACTTCGGCAAGCCGCGTTGCTGGCGTTCGGCGCCGATCGACTGCGTGAGGAGATTGGTGTGCCCTTGGAGCCCGCTCTGCAGCCGGAGTGGGCTGGGTTGCACGAGACGCTTGCAAAGCAATTGCCGGCGGATGCCCTCGTGGGTATCCAGGCAGAGGCGAGGTCGCTTGGAACTGCCGGACTCATTGCGCGAGCTGCTGCCAACTACGATCCACGGGAGGCTGATTCGCTCGAACAGGGTCCGAAGCCCGAGCTCTCGATACCGAGTCAACCACTTACCGCAAGGGAGCTCGAGGTGCTTCGGCTCATGGTCGACGGAAACACGAATCCGGAGATCGCGGATACGCTCTTTATCAGTCCACGCACGGTCAGCGTGCATGTCACGCACATTCTCGAAAAGTTGGGCGTCGAGAATCGCTCGGCGGCGGTGGCGTTCGCGTTGCGAACGGGCCTTGTCTCCCCTGATGAGTGATCTTGTCCCTTCTGGCACCCGCCAGCGGAGCCAGATCACTGCGAATCAGGGTGGCAGCGGTCTTGTGCCCGAGTCGGGCGCGCCGAGCTACGATGACCTGAGCGCAACAGCGTGCGCAAGAGCCTCCATACGCGCGTCGAGATCGCGTCGCACGGACGCAACCGCGTGCGTGAATCGATCACGGTTCTCTGGCGTTTTCATCGCGCTTGCATTCGCCTCGATGTTTTCGATCGACCCCAGGACCATCGCCTGCACAAGAAATCCACCGGTCATGAGGTCGCCGAGCGCGTGTTTCGTGCCGATCGATGAGGTCAAACGCAACGTGTCGAGCGCTTCCAGCCCAATCTCCGCCATTTCGAGCGGTACCTCTGCAGCGCCGATTAGCGCACTTTCGATCGATGCACGCCGGGCGGCTTTGTCTGATTCGGTCGCGCGAGGGAGACTCATTGCCGATCGGTAGTGGGCAAACGCCTTCTCGTCGCGTTCTGCCAGGTTCAGCAGATCGCGGCCCATGCGTTCGAACGTGCATGCGAGGTCAGTCAACTCGGTGCTAGCCCCGTGTGTCGCCGTCAAGCTGCAAACCATTCTGCCAAGCGAACAACCAAGCGAGCCGGCCAGTCCAGCGGCGCTTCCTCCGCCGGGAGTCGGCGTGCCGTCGCCGAGCGCATCGAGGTACGCACCGACTTGCCGCGCACGAAAGGTTGTCGAGTCGATGGTCGTCACGTGTTGAAGTCCTGCGCGTTTACGATCAAATCGAACCGGGCCCGTGGTTCGAGGTTCGCCCGGGGCTAGACTACCACCGGTTGAGCATTCTTCGATCGAAAGGATTGCGGGTTTCTGTGCGAGCGCTGATCAGTGTCTATGACAAGACGGGGATTGTGGATTTTGCGCGCGAGCTGAACGGCCTTGGGTGGGAGTTGCTCTCGACCGGGGGCACCCTGAACGCATTGCGCGAAGCCGGAATCCCGGTAGTCCCGGTGGCGGACATGACGGGTTTCCCAGAGATCCTCGATGGACGTGTCAAAACCCTGCATCCGATGATCCACGGCGGCCTTCTTGCTCGTCTCGAGGACCCTTCGCATCGAGCACAGCTCGCTCAACATGGGATCGACCCGATCGGCATGCTCGTGTCGAATCTCTATCCCTTCGAGCAAACGGTTCTTCAGCCAGCAATCACCGACGACGAGGCAATCGAGCAAATCGACATCGGTGGTCCGGCAATGTTGCGGGCGGCGTCGAAGAACCATGCTCATGTCATCGTCGTGGTGGATCCGGCCGATCAGGGCGCGGTTCTGGACGCACTTCGAGCGGGAAGCGTGGATGATCGACTGCGGAGATCACTCGCAGCCAAGGCGTTTCAGCACACGGCAGAGTACGACACGCTTGTCAGCGCATACCTGCGAAGCGAAGACAACGTCTTTCCCGATGAACTCACCATTGCTGGCCGGAAGTCGTTGGATCTGCGCTACGGCGAAAACCCACACCAAACCGCGGCCGCGTATCTCCGCCTTGCTCCTGGAGTCTCCCCGCACGGAGTGCTCGCTGCCGAGAAGCTGCACGGCAAGGAACTCTCCTACAACAACTTGCTGGACGCCGATGCTGCCTGGAGCGCCGTGCAGGGCTGGGACCGGCCAGCGGTCTCGATCGTCAAGCACATGATTCCCTGCGGACTCGCGGTGCGGGACGATGCGGGCGCGGCGTACGACCTCGCACTCGCCGGCGACCCCGTTTCCGCCTTTGGCGGCATCGTGGCGATCAATCGCAGCGTGGATGGCGTCCTGGCCGAGAGGCTGAGGGAAACCTTCTATGAGGTCATTCTCGCAACCGACTTCGAAGAGGACGCGTTGCAGACGCTGGCTGCGAAGAAGAATCTCCGCCTGCTTCGCATGTCGCCATCGGATCTGGAGGCTGATCGTGCCCTCTCCGTGCGTTCGATCCAGGGCGCGCTGCTGGTTCAGGAGCCGGATGTGCTGGCGGACGATGCGACGACCTGGGAGGTGGTCAGCGATCGCCCACCCACTGCATTAGAGCAGCGAGACCTCGAGTTTGCATGGCGTGCCGTTCGTCATGTGAAGTCGAACGCAATTGTGCTGGCTTCCGATCAGGCGATTGTCGGCGTTGGCGCCGGACAGCCCAATCGGGTGGAAAGCGTGCATATCGCAGCCCGGAAGGCAGGAGAACGCGCCGCTGGCTCAGTTCTTGGCAGCGACGCCTTCTTCCCATTCCCGGACGGTGTGGAAGCGGCCATCGCCGCAGGCGTCACAGCTATCGTCCAGCCAGGCGGCTCGATGCGGGATGAGGCGGTGATCGCGGCGGCGAACGCTGCCAGCGTCGCCATGGTTTTCACGGGCAAGCGCCACTTCCTGCATTGAGCGATCGCCTGGCGGGAGCTACGACGCTGCCCGTCGGGACCCGTCCATGTAGTCGATGCGCTCGATCCAGGACTGCGGATTGCGGAGCTCCTCCGAGGTTGGCATGTAGTCCGGACCGGTCCAAACACGCACCGCGAAATCATGACCTCGTGCGGCTACGACGGCATCGATGAATTGCTCGCCCAAACGGTACTGCTCGAGCTTGACATCCAGGCCGGTGAGCTTGGCGAAAAAGATCTCGGCCTGGCTCCGATGCGATTGGCGATACTCGAACTTGCGACTGATTGGCTCGTAACTGTCCAGGAGTTCGCGGCCAACGGCGTTCATGACGTGATTCGAATAGCCCTCGATTACGGACATCATCGTCTGCATCTTGTTGAACAGCGCACGCTGTTGCTCATTCATGAGGTGTTCGATCCAGCTCGAGCCAGCGTCTCCCGAACGCGCCCGCTCGACGAAGATCTTGAGATTCTTCAACCCTTGACCGAGGAGCGCGGCGTCTTCCTTCAGGTAGCCGAAGTACTCCTCCAGCATGCTGTTGAAGTAGGGGCGTACCCAGGGGAAACCCTCGAACTCGAAGACATGCGTCGTCTCGTGGAGCGCCAGCCACATGCGGAAGTCAGCAGCGGGAAGACCGAGCGTCGACTCGATATGCTTGATGTTCGGTTCGACATAATAGAGTTTGCCGCCGCCGATCTGCTCGCGTCCCAGGAGAGCAATGTCGTATTGCCCGAGAACCCGGCGAGAGAGATATCCAAGGAGGATGCCAACTTCGAGACTGACCACCTTGCGATTGACGCCGGCCATGATCCCAGATCCGGCGTTTTTCTTGCTGTCGCTGTGCGCCAACGCCTCGAATGGCGCGAGCATGTCGCGAAACGCATCGATATTGGCATTGATCCAGTCGACACGATCGAATGCAAGCGTGGGAACGGTCTCGGTGGGGAGGGACACGCCAACATATGCCTGGACGATGGGCATAGCCCGCTGTACCAGGGCGGTGTATTCGGCATCCAGCCGCTGTCGTTCGACGGCTGTCAAGCTGGCAGCTCGGTTCATGTTGACCGCAATCGAGCGGGCTTGCTCCCAGTCGATCAGGGATGAGTGATCGCCTGGGAGATCGATCGATGTTGGGTGGTCAGATGCCGTTCGCCCCGCGCGGATGCGATTGGCGGCCCAGGCGCCGGCGGCCGTTCCGGCAACGACGCCGGACGCCAGTACCCGCTTGCTGGGGCGATAGACGGTTCGATTGGTATCGGTGTTTGTCACTCAGGTTCCTTCATAGTTGCGCCAACGAATATCCGGGCGCAACCTGAAGAGCCTACGATGGAGCGGGAGTTGACGTCAAAGCGAGTGCCGATCTCAGATGGTTCGGAATCCGAACAAGAGCGCTGTCAGGTCTGTCCGGATGAACGCAAAGAGGACGGCGCCATTGGCGCCGTCCTCTTTATTTGCTTCGGATTCCTGCAATTCCCGAAGTGGGAGCCGATCTGGGGGGCTCGCAGCGGCCTCGCCTCCCGTGGGGCAACCCCACAGTACTCTCCGGCGCTGCGGTGGGTCACGACCGGGTTCGGGATGGGACCGGGTGGGGCCACCGCGCTCTGGGCCACGAGCCCCCCGGATCGGCTCCGGGATTCGCAGATGGGTGGGACGATGGGGGAGGGGTTCTCCCGGGAGGGAACAAGGCAAAAGCTGGAGGAGGGGGCGCTGGTCCTGGTGCTGGGGACCGTCCTCGGCCATGAGCACGACTCGGCTCCGGTCTGTTGCCAGCCGTCCACCTGTCGCCTCGCAACCCGGTCATCTTCCGGGGGCCTTACTCGTTTTACGGATGGGGATACTCGTCTTGCGGAGGGGTTCCCACTTAGATGCTTTCAGCGGTTCGCCCGTCCGAACGTAGCTACCCAGCGGTGCCGGTTGCCCGACAACTGGTCCACCAGCGGTTCGTCCAGCCCGGTCCTCTCGTACTAGGGCCAGCCCCGCGCAATATCCCAACGCATGTGGCGGATAGAGACCGAACTGTCTCACGACGTTCTGAACCCAGCTCGCGTACCGCTTTCATGGGCGAACAGCCCAACCCTTGGGACCTTCTCCGGCCCCAGGATGCGACGAGCCGACATCGAGGTGCCAAACCCTGCCGTCGATGTGGACTCTTGGGCAGGATCAGCCTGTTATCCCCGGGGTAGCTTTTATCCGTTAAGCCACGGCCCTTCCACTCGGAACCGTGGGATCACTAGGCCCGACTTTCGTCCCTGCTCGGCCTGTCTGCCTCGCAGTCAAGCTCCCTTGCTGCCCTTGCGCGCTCCGGCCGATTGCCATCCGGCCTGAGGGAACCATTGGGCGCCTCCGTTACATTTTGGGAGGCGACCGCCCCAGTCAAACTCCCCACCAGCCGCGGTCCCCGGAACGTCGATCAGACGCCGGGTGAGGACGACAGTGCGGTCAGGGTGGTATTTCAACGATGCCTCCCGGCAAGCTGGCGCCTGCCGTTCACCGGCTCCCACCTATCCTACACAAACCACACCCTCGCCCAACGGCAAGTTGGAGTAAAGCTCCACGGGGTCTTTTTGTCCTGCCACATGTCACCGGTATCTGCACCGGTCTTTCAGTTTCGCCGGGTCCCCCGTCGAGACAGTGCCCAGATCGTTCTACCTTTCGTGCGGGTCGGAACTTACCCGACAAGGAATTTCGCTACCTTAGGACCGTTATAGTTACGGCCGCCGTTTACCGGGGCTTCGGTTTGGACCGTGAAGCCCGCCCCTTAACCTTCCGGCACTGGGCAGGTCTCAGCCCCTATACATCCACACGAATTCGTGTTGGCAGGGACCGGTGTTTTTGGTAAACAGTCGCCTGGGCCTGCTCGCTGCGGCCCCCTCGAGCTCCGGACGCGATGGTCCTTCACCCTACCGGGGCGTCCCTTCTCCCGAAGTTACGGGACTAATTTGCCGAGTTCCTTGACGGAGGTTCTCCCGTCCACCTCGGTATACTCTACCAGCCCACCTGTGTCGGTTTGCGGTACGGGCGCTGGCGTTCCTGGCTAGAGGCTTTTCTTGGCAGTTCGGACTCAATCCCTGCGGCTTGGGTCGTAACCCGCGCCTTCCCATCACCTCTCAGTCATCGCCCGGACGGATTTGCCTATCCAGGCTCCCTACAGGTTTGGAGGGTCTGCACCCCGGGACCTATCCCCCTGCGTCCCCCCATCGCTCGTAACGGCTCGCCAGCGGGACCGGAATACTAACCGGTTGTCCATCACCTACGCCTTCCGGCCTCGGCTTAGGCCCGCCTCACCCGCAGTTGATCAGCATGGCTGCGGAACCCTGGGGCATTCGGTGGAGCAGATTCACACTGCTCTCGCGCTACTCGTGCCGACATTCGCACTCCTGGCCCCTCCAGGTCGGCTTCCGCCTCCCCTTCACCGGCGACCAGGACGCTCCCCTACCATGCGGAATCCCGCATCCACGGCTTCGGCGCTGAACTTAGCCCCGGTGGATTGTCGGTGCCGCGGCACCATCGACCAGTGAGCTATTACGCACTCTTTCAAGGATGGCTGCTTCTAAGCCAACCTCCTGGTTGTCTGTGCACCGCGACCGCCTTGCCCACTCAGTTCAGACTTGGGGACCTTAGCCGGTGGTCTGGGCTGTTTCCCTCTCGACAATGGAACTTCGCTCCCACTGTCTCACTCCCGGGTACACACCACGGCATTCGTCGTTTGGTTCGGGTTGGTAAGCGGCAAGCCCCCGTGCCGATCCGTCTACGCTACCTCCGTGGCATTCTCACTTCCCGGGGCTGCACCTAAATGCATTTCGGGGAGAACCAGCTATCTCCGGGTTCGCTTGGCATTTCACCCCTACCCACAGGTCATCCCTGCCCTTTGCAATGGACACGGGTTCGGGCCTCCACGCGCGTGTTCCGCGCGCTTCACCCTGCCCATGGGTAGCTCACCCGGTTTCGGGTCATTTGGACGCGACTGGCCGCCCTTTCGGACTCGGTTTCCCTCCGGCTCCGGCTGTCGCTGCCTTAGCCTCGCCACGCCAAAATACTCGTCGGCTCATTCTACAAAAGGCACGCCGTCACCCTGTGGTAACCCACAAAGCTCCGACCGGCTGGAGGCACACGGTTTCAGGATCTGTTTCACTCCCCTCGTCGGGGTGCTTTTCACCATTCCCTCACGGTACTGGTTCACTATCGGTCGCTGGTCGTATTTAGCCTTGGGAGGTGGTCCCCCCAGCTTCCCACCCAATGTCACGTGTTGGGCGGTACTCACGGTTCCAGATCACTGGCGACCCCACGCCGTCGACTACGGGACTCTCACCCTCTGCGGTGCGCCGTTCCAGCACGCTTCGTCTGACGTCAGTCTGTCCCAGCGAGGGATGGGTATCCCCCTCCATCTGGATCGTACAACCCCACTACGGCAGCGCATACCCGCTCGTACGCCGTGGTGGTTTGGGCTCTGCCCCGTTCGCTCGCCGCTACTGAGGGCATCCTCTCTTTTCCTCAGGGTACTGAGATGTTTCAGTTCCCCCGGTTCCCTCCCCCCAACAGGGGGTGACGGGCCATCACGCCCGCCGGGTTGCCCCATTCGGAGATCTCTGGATCGCCGGCTGCCAGCGCCTCCCCAGAGCATTTCGTCGCGTGGCCACGTCCTTCATCGGCGTCCAGCGCCAAGGCATCCACCGTGTGCCCATCATTCCGGTCGCACCAGCTCAGGCGCCGGCGCCCCGTTTCCTCCAGCTCGCCTCGTTCCCTCCCGGGACAACAGGCAAGCCAGCCCTGATCTGCTCCAGATCAGGATGATGTGCTGTCGCTCCCGCCAGGCAGGACGTGCCAGCGGGAACGTCTTGTTCCTCGTTCTACCGGTTCCGTTGGTCCAGAACCGGCCGATCTTCATCGTCCCTGAATTGTCAATGTGCCGACCGCAGTGGAGCCGCGGGGGCTCGAACCCCGAACCTCCGCCGTGCAAGGGCGGCGCTCTCCCAGTTGAGCTACGACCCCCGGTTCGGACCGGTGGGCGCACCTGGACTCGAACCAGGGACCTCGGCCTTATCAGGGCCGCGCTCTAACCAGCTGAGCTATGCGCCCCGCATGGACGCGCTGCCTGCGGTACCTCGGTTGCCTGTGGCCTGTCCGGCCAGACGGCCGAAGATGGAGGACACCCGTTCGCCTTCCCCGCAACCATCTGCATGGTCCGGCAAGGTGAGGGGGATCCGACGCGCCCACCGGGCGCAAGGGTGACACACGCCTCCGCCGCCCTCGCTGCCCATCCGGCGCCACTGCCCAGCGCTGCCAGTTCCCGTATGCGGAAACGAGCGCTGCGTGGCTCGGTGCCCGGATGACCAGGTCATCGGTCGACGGCCTGACCTGGGTTGCGCCTCCGAAAAGACGACACTCCCTAGAAAGGAGGTGATCCAGCCGCAGCTTCCGCTACGGCTACCTTGTTACGACTTCGTCCCAATCACCCGCCCCACCCTCGACGGCTGCCCTCTTGCGAGTTGGCCCACCGGCTTCAGGTGTTGCCGGCTTTCGTGACGTGACGGGCGGTGTGTACAAGGCCCGGGAACGTATTCACCGCGGTAGTGCTGACCCGCGGTTACTAGCGACTCCACCTTCACGCGGGCGAGTTGCAGCCCGCGATCTGAACTGAGACCGGGTTTGTGGGATTCGCTCCACCTTGCGGTTTGGCAGCCCATTGTCCCGGCCATTGTAGCGTGCGTGTAGCCCAGGATGTAAGGGCCATGCTGACTTGACATCATCCCCGCCTTCCTCCGGCTTGCTACCGGCAGTCCCGCCAGACACCCACGTAACTGGCGGCGAGGGTTGCGCTCGTTGCGGGACTTAACCCAACATCTCACGACACGAGCTGACGACAGCCATGCAGCACCTGTGCGACACCCTCGAAGGACGCTCACTTTCATGAGCCTGCAGTCGCATGTCAAGCCCTGGTAAGGTTCTGCGCGTTGCGTCGAATTAAACCGCACGCTCCGCCGCTTGTGCGGGCCCCCGTCAATTCCTTTGAGTTTTAGCCTTGCGGCCGTACTCCCCAGGCGGCAGACTTATCGCGTTGGCTGCGGCACGGAAGGGGTCAAGTCCCCCCACGCCTAGTCTGCATCGTTTACTGCGTGGACTACCGGGGTATCTAATCCCGTTCGCTCCCCACGCCTTCGCGCCTCAGCGTCAGGTCCGGCCCAGTTGGCCGCCTTCGCCACGGGTGTTCCTCCCGATCTCTACGCATTTCACCACTACACCGGGAATTCCACCAACCCCTGCCGACCTCAAGCCCGCCAGTCCCCGACGACCCTCCCCGGTTGAGCCGGGGGCTTTCACGTCAGGCTTGACGAGCCGCCTGCGCGCGCTTTACGCCCAGTAACTCCGGACAACGCTCGGCCCCTACGTATTACCGCGGCTGCTGGCACGTAGTTAGCCGGGCCTTCTTCCTCGGGTACCGTCACTGCTTCGTCCCCAAGAAAAGGGGTTTACGCCCCGAAAGGTGTCATCCCCCACGCGGCGTTGCTCCGTCAGGCTTTCGCCCATTGCGGAAAACTCCTTGCTGCTGCCTCCCGTAGGAGTGGGGGCCGTGTCTCAGTCCCCCTGTGGCTGGCCGTCCTCTCAGACCAGCTACCGATCATCGCCTTGGTAGGCCGTTACCCCACCAACCAGCTAATCGGACGCAGGCCCCTCCATCGGCGAGTCCGAAGACCCTTTCCTGATCTGGGCTACCCCCAGACCAGCTCATGCGGAATTACCCCGCGTTTCCGCGGGCTACCCCCCACCAATGGGCAGGTTCCCCACGTGTTCCTCACCCGTCCGCCACGTTGTCCCCCGAAGGGGCCACGTTCGACTTGCATGCATTAGGCACGCCGCCAGCGTTAATCCTGAGCCAGGATCAAACTCTCCACCAAAATTGCTGCCTGTCCTTCCGAAAAAGCGACAGGACTTCTGTTTCACGTTGTGCGTGCGTCATCCACGATGCGCCCCGCTCCCCAACCGTCCCACTCGAACGCCTGGGTCGCCGGACGCGTCGGTCCTCCATCTTCGGCCGCCCACTCCGGCCCAGCGACACCCCAACGGACCACCCGGATCGCTTCCGATCCCCCGGTCTCGTCGTCGTGCCTGGCCTGGCAACCAACCTGTCAAGGTGCTGCGCTGTCATCAGCGCGCGGGACAAAAGAAAACCGCCCTGTTTTGGGCGGGCAGCGCTTGGCCTCGAACGCATTTGCGTCTCGGCTCCGATCGTCTCCGACGATCTACAAAGCGACACCCTCCGGTCACTCGCCCGCGCACTTCGGCGCGTGTCAGCACTTGCTGACGGAGGGAGATTATAGGCATGCCCGTACACAGGTGTCAAGGGAATTCGGAAGGGATTTTCGAGAAGTCCGGGACCCCGCTGAGCATCCTTGCTAGCGGCCCCCGAACACGCGGTGATTGGAGGCGAATCTATACTTTCGATAGCGGAACGCTAGACCGGTCTTCGTTCAGGAAAGGCATCCATCTCGTGGCCAATTCGCCCGTCATCGGCATCACCTCTGCCCTCATTGCTGAAGAGCAGGATTACGGTCTCATGTACCGGCATCGCGTCTCCGCCGACTATTCCGAAGCCGTCCTGCAAGCCGGTGGATTGCCCATCATTCTGCCACCGCAAGACGGGACCATCGCCCAGCTCCTCGATCTCGTCGACGGGCTCATCTTTAGTGGTGGCGCAGATATCGACCCAGCACGCTACGGTGAATCCGACGTCCATCCCATGACCTACGACATCAGCGACGAACGCGATCGCTTCGAGATCGATTTGCTGAAGGGCGCCGTCGAGCGGGATATGCCGGTGCTCTGTATCTGCCGCGGCATTCAAGTGCTCAATGTCGCGCTTGGCGGCTCGCTCATTCAGCATATCGACGATCGGGTGGATCGAGCGCTCCCCCACCGGCAGCATGAAGTCGGCATCATGGGCTCGGAATCGAGCCACGATGTCACATTCAAAGCTGGGAGTCTTTCCGCGGAGGTCTTTGGATCTTCCTCCGTCCCGGTGAATTCGCTGCATCATCAGTCGATTGCCGCGCCAGCCGAACTCGTCCAGGTCGAAGGGGTCTCGTCCGACGGCGTCATCGAATCCGTTTCGGTTCCCGGCTGCCGTTTCGTCCTCGGGTTGCAATGGCACCCGGAGCTGCTTTTCAAGACGATGCCCGAGCAGCTGCAGCCGTTCGAGGCGCTCGTGGCAGCGGCGAAGGCGAACGCAAGCGAACCGGTTGCGGCGCTCTCTCGCTCGTAGAACATCAGCCGGGACAGGGAGATCCGGTCGATTCCCTGTCCCGCATTCCTTGAGCTAGCCCTGGGTTGCTGTGTACCGCAGGCCGATGGGATTGCCGTCGGCGTCGGCCAACACGGCGATGATGAGTCCCGGAGCGACCTCCGCTGGAGACTGCGTCACCGTTGCTCCCGCGGCCGTTAGCGATGCGATGCTCTCGTCCAGGCTCTCCACATCCCAGTAGGGAAGCGGCCCAACTGTGCCGTTTGGATCGAGTCCAAGTTCCCCCTCACCTGTTCTGAACCCAACGTAGTACGCCGAATCGACATAGGGGTCGACGCCGAGCAACGCGCGATAGACGGCTTTCGCCGAATCCAACTGTGAAACCGGCATCACGATCAACGAAGGAAATGCCATGCGCTTGTCCTTTTCCAGTACGATGAATCGACGGTTCGCCGTCCGAACCCGGCCCCGTGTCCACGGAGTTCATCGACATGACGAAACGCAATAGGCAAATGTGACCGGTGGCCACCAACGACCCCACTGCCATCTTCGAAGCCGAGCGATCTCGCCTGCGAGCCGTAGCCACGGGCATCCTGGGTTCTCCCCACGAAGCCGACGACGCCGTTCAGGAAGCATGGTTTCGACTCGACCGGGCCGACGTTTCTGAAATCGATAACGTGAGCGGCTGGCTGACCGTGGTGGTATCGCGCATCGCGCTCGATCACGTCCGAGCTCGGACCAACCGGCGGGAGACTCCCATCGACACTCCTGCGGCTGCCGCCATTCCCGGCGAGCGATCGGCCGAATCGGCGGTGCTCTTCGAGGAATCCGTCTCTGAGGGCCTAACCCACGCCCTCGATCGTCTGTCGCCGCTCGAGTCGGCCGCCTTCGTGCTCCACGATCTGTTCCGGCTTCCGTTCGACGAAATCTCCACCATCATCGAGCGATCGCCAGACGCCACCAGAAAACTCGCCAGCCGCGCGAGAGGGAAGGTCGCCGCTGATGAGATCGTTCCCCCGGTCCGGAGTCCATCGCATCGCAGCATCGTCGAGGCCTTTTTCGCTGCTGCGCAAAGTGGCGATCTCGCCGGGTTGATCGCGCTGTTAGCGCCGAACGCGACGCTGCGCGCCGACCATTCGGCGGTCCAGATGGGCATTCAGCCCGAGTTCCATGGCGCGCCTGCTATTGCTCAGCAGTTGAACGGCAAAGCGCACGCCGCACGGATCGCATGGATCGATGGCGCTCCCGGTGGAGTCTGGGCGCATCGCGGCGTTGTCAAGGCTGTCTTCCGGTTCACAATCGAACGTGGCCAGATCCAGGATATTTGGTTGCGAGCTGACCCGGACTATCTGGAATCGACCGAAATCGAGGTCGAACCCGCTCCGAAGCGAAGAAGCTCCGTCGCATGAGGAAAAAGCCCCCTTCCTTTCCAATGTCGGGAAAGAAAGGGGGCTGATGAGACTCGAACGTTGCTAGACCGCGGCGGCCAGTTCGTCCGCGCGCGGAGTCTTGGCGGCTTTCCCGCCCGCCAGCAACGGTTTCCGGTTCTTGTTGAACTTCGGCGGCATGACCGCCTCGAGCACGTCGTCCATGGTCTTGACCGGAATGAAGGTCATCTTCTCCTTCAGTTCGGCCGGAATGTCGTCCAGATCGACTTCGTTGCGATAGGGCAATACGAAGCGCGTCAGTCCAGCGCGATTGGCCGCCAGCGACTTCTCCTTGATGCCACCCACCGGCAGCACCTGGCCACGCAGCGTGATCTCGCCGGTCATCGCCACATCATCCAGCACCGGTGTGCCCGTCAGCAGCGAGATGATGGCGGTCGTCATCGCCACACCCGCGGACGGACCGTCCTTCGGCACCGCGCCAGCGGGCACGTGGATGTGGATATCGGAGTTCTGGAAGAACTCGGGATCGATCTTCAGATCGGACGCGCGTGAGCGAACGAACGAGAGCGCGGCATGCGCCGATTCCTTCATCACGTCACCCAGTTGTCCTGTGACCTGGAGCGATCCCTTGCCGGGCATTCGTGTGGCTTCCAGGAACATGATGTCCCCGCCGACGCCAGAGACTCCGACGCCGATCGCCACACCAGGTTGACTGGTGCGCGCCGCCAGCTCTTCATAGAAGAAGCGCGGCCGGCCCAATGCATCGCGCACTTGCTCGATTCCGACCTCGGCCGGCGCGTCTTTGCCTTCGGCAACTTTGGTCGCGATCTTTCGTGCGACCGAGCCGATCTCGCGCTCCAGCGAGCGAACGCCTGCCTCACGCGTGTAGTGCTGAATGATTTGGAGCAGTGCTTCGTCCGACCATGGCAGCTCGAGATTCGCGATCCCGTTCGCCTTCATTTGCTTCGGCACAAGGTACTTGCGCGCGATGTTCAGCTTGTCCTCGTCGGTGTACCCGGCGAGGTTGATAATCTCCATCCTGTCCCGCAACGGAGCCGGAATCTGGTCCAGCATGTTCGCGGTCGCGATGAACATCACCTTGGAAAGGTCGAACGCGACATCGAGATAGTGATCGCGGAACGAGTTGTTCTGCTCCGGATCGAGCACCTCCAGCAGCGCGGAAGACGGATCTCCTCGCCAGTCGGCTCCCAGCTTGTCCACCTCGTCCAGTACGAAGACTGGATCGTTGGTGCCTGCGCGGCGAATCGCCTGGATGATGCGTCCCGGCAACGCGCCGACATAGGTGCGCCGGTGGCCACGAATCTCAGCCTCGTCGCGCACCCCACCCAGCGACATGCGGGTCAGCTCACGACCGAGCGCGCGCGCAATCGACTGCGCCAGGCTGGTCTTGCCAACGCCCGGAGGCCCAACGAAGCAGATGATCGGCTCGCGATTGAGCGTCAGATGCGCATCGTCAAGAGGTTCCTCGTCATCTGCATGCTCGGCACGCAACGCGGCCAACTGGTCCTGCTTGAGTTTGCGCACCGCCAGGTATTCCAGGATGCGTTCCTTGACCTTCTCGAGGTCGTAGTGGTCTTCGTCCAGAATCTCGCGGGTCTTCTGGATATCGATCTCCCCTTCGGTGCTCTTGTTCCAGGGAAGCGCCGTCAGCCAGTCGAGATAGGTCTTGATGACACCATATTCGGCAGCAGCAGGCGGCAGCTTGCTCAGACGATCGAGTTCTCGACGCGCCTCACGCTCTGCCTCTTCGGGCATGCCGGCTTCTTCCACCTTCTGCCGGAGTTCGGTGATCTCGGCTTCGGTTTCGCTTTCCTCGCCCAGTTCGCGCCGAATCGCCTTCAGCTGCTCGCGCAGGTAGTACTCCCGTTGCGACTTGCCAAGCTCTTCCTGCACCTCGGACTGCAATCGCTTGCCAAGTTCGAGCACATCGAGCTCTTTAGTGATGAACTGGTTCAGATAGGTGAGCTTGTCCTGCAGGGTGTCGATTTCGAGCAACTTCTGCCGCTCTTCCGGCTCCATGCGCAGATTGCTTGCCACCATGTAGGCCAGGTGCTGGGGATCGTCGATGTTCAGGGCGGCCGTCACCAGCTCGTCCGGCAGGTGTGGAACAAGTTCCACCAACCGCTGGAAGAGCTCCAGTGTGTTGCGGCTCAGCGCCTGGACTTCGGCAGAGTCGGTCTGATCCTCGGGCAGGCGGCGGACCTTGGCGACCAGATAGGGCTCTTCGGCCACCCAGTCGACCACCTGCATCCGCTCGTTGCCCTGAATGGCGAGACGCACACTGCCGTCCGGCACGCGCATCATCTGCAGAATGGTGCCGATAACACCGATCTGATGCACCTCGCCGGGCCCGGCGCCCTCTTGCTCGGCATCGTGCTGCAACACAACCCCGACCGAGCGGTCACCGGACATCACTTCGTCGATCAGGCGCAATGAACGCGCCTGAGCCGCGGCCAACGGAACAACCGTCTGTGGAAAAACGACGGTTCCGCGCAACGGGAGGATGGGCAAGACGATCTCTTGCTGATCGATCGGCAGCCCGGTGGATCCGGCTGGACCAAGCTCGATCACACTCGCGGCCGCGGCATTCACGGCACTCTCGTTCACGTTCTTTTCCTTTTCCTTGTCTTTCGACTTGTCTTTTTTCTTGTCCTTGCCCATGCCCTACTCCTGTCCGTCTGTCAGTGCGGACGATCCGGCGCGCTTGGGAACGATGGTTCGCGAGCGAACGCGTGGTAACTCGATACGCAACAGGCCATTGGTGTATTCAGCAATCACCGCGTCCAGGTCGACCGGAAACGGCAAGTAAATATCCGCGCCAAACTCTCCATACGGAATCCCTATCTCCCGAAAACGACGCTGCATACCGGCATGCGGATCGGTGCGCGTGCCTCGGATCGTGACCATCTCGCTATCGGCGATGATGGCAAGGTCGCTCTCGCTTACTCCGGCAATCTCCGCCAGAATCACGAGCGCGCCCTCGGTCTCGTAGACCTCGATAGGCGGTCGCCAGGCTCCCCGGGTTGGCGATGGGAAGCGAGGCCGGGCCGGCAACAGCGCGCGGAATACCTCTTCCATCTCCTGTTGGAGACGTTCGGGATTCCGGGCAACCGTCCGGCGAACGAGTACAACCATTGAACGGGACCTCCTCTTCGACATGCATGGGCGCGGTGAGAATATGGGGCCGAGCCGAAGCCCGCTAGAGCGGTCTGCCGGAGCCATCGTGCCGGTTCGCGCCATGATCGAGCTGATTATACAAGAGAAAGCGGATTCTTGCTATGGCTCGTATCAAGTATTGATTACGATTCGTAAGCGATTGTAGCAGACCATAGGTCGGATCTCGGTCTGGACCGTGTGCCGGCGGACGCTCATTCGTGGATCCCGAATGGAGCGGCAATCTGCGCGAGATCACTGGAGCCTGGAGGCGTGATCGGACGGGTGCGTCCTTGGATGCGGCGCCACAAAGGCGTGAAGGCTCGCCTGCTTCGGGATTTGGGACATGGCCCCGTTCCCAGCCGCGATCAGCCTAACTCGCCGGATGCTCTCCGCTGCCATCACCCAACGCGCCAGCCGTGAACGAGCTGTCCGGGTTCCAGAGCATCCAGCCACTCGCACCTGCTGCGAGAGCAGCGTCGATCTGGGCTTGCACCTCGGTCACGCCATAGGGCGGATCGCCCATCGTGAAGTCCTGGATCCAGGGGCGAATCTTCAGCACCTGACCCGGCACCTTCCCTGCCGCGGAGTTCATGGTAATGAGGACCGTGTCGTACGGATTCGCATTCGGCGATTCGTCCATGCCGAGCGGGCCAGCTGTGAAATGCGATGGGTAGATCATTGGACAGATGTAGTCGACCACATCGGTGAAGTCCGCGAACCGCTGGCCAATCCCCTGATCGTCCGGGTAAATCGCAACGATCGCGAAAACATCGGCCGCGGTCTTGACGCCATGCGCAGTCAGCTGGTCGCGCGCCATCGAAAGGAAACTCTTGATCGTCTCGACCCGCTCGTCCTCAGAGTAGGTGTATTGCGTGCCAAATTCCGCGTTGCTCAGATCGCCATCGGACGGAAATCGGACATAGTCGAACTGGACTTCATCGAAGCCCATCTCCGCGGCTTCGATCCCAAGATCGATGTTTGGTTGCCAGAGCTCCTGGTGATAGGGATTCACCCATGCAGCCCCATTCGAACCCCGCCAGACCTCGCCCGTCGTCGTCTGGATGGCGAGATCCGGTCGATTCTCCGCCACTACTGGATCGTTGAAAACAACGATACGGGCGATGGTGTACAACCCCGCGTCCTTGAACCGCTGCACCAGCGTCACTGGATCGAATGCCGGCATGACTGCGTTCGCATCGATGAAGAACTGGACACCGGTGTCGTAATAGACCGTCCCCTCCTTCATGTCGATCACCACCGCGTTGACGTCCGTCGATTGCGCCAGATCGATGATGCCCTGGATCGCCGATTCGTCGGCCAACCGTGCGCCGGTCAAGTAGGCCGCGTTGATGTTTTCACGCTCCATGGTCACGGTCATGGCGGGGCCGGAAGGCACGCTCTGGTCGGCGTAGCCTGAAGCCCAGACCTCGACGTCGCTGCCGGCGGGGACGTTGGCCAAAGTGAAGCTTCCATCGCCCGCGGTGCGAGTGAAACTGCTGCCGGAGAGAATCGTCGCGTCGAGAATCGGTTGACCAGCGGCGTCCGTGACGACACCGGAAATCGTGTCACCTGTTGCCGCCGCAGTTCCGACAGACGCGACAGTCGGCGCGATCGTGGCGGCAGTAGTCGGCAAGACATCAGGCTCGCTGGTTGCCGCAGTCCCCGAGGTCGCATCTGGGGGAGCCACGTCACCAGCACCCGTGGTCGGCGCAGCCACCGGTTGATCACTGTCCGTCGACGAGGGAGGCGCCGGATTGAGCGCGATTCGCTGCCGGTCATCGACGTTGTCACCGGCGGTACCGTAGACCGGCTCGTAACCTTCGGCAGTGATCGTCAGATCGACGGGACCATCAGGAAATGCGAGCGCAACGGAGCCATTCGCATCGGTTGTTGCGCTGCCGCCGGGATAGCCCACAATCGCTCCGGCCAACGGCTGGCCGTTTTCCGCGCTGGTCACCTCGAACGTGATGACTCGCCCCTCGACGGCAGCGTTATTGTCGTCCCCGCGAATCCCGAACCACCATGTCAGCGCCCAGGCGACGAGCGCGATTGCGAACAGCGAGCTGAGCCACCAACTGACGCCTTCCCAACGGCGACGACGTCTCGCGAGTCGGTACGAGCCGTAGGGATTCCGAGCGGTGCGATCGTACAAAGCGGTTGAATCCAGCGTAGAAGAACCTCCGGCAAGCCGCGGGAGGTGCCACGACATTCTACAACCGCGTCAGAAAAATACGCCGGAAGTGTCACAAGAAGGCCGCAACGTTTCCCGCACGAGGTCGCGTAACGAATTGACACGCCTGTAGTGGTACTTTGATAATCCACTAAAGAAGCGGTCGAACTTCCGGCAGTTGAGCGAAGTTGGTCAGGAACGGAAACAGGGTGCTCCAACGAACTGACGTCTTCGCGGAAATGCGCGGCGACTTGCAACGGGTGTCCGATCGGGTCGTCGACGCGGCACGGGTTCCCTACCCCCAAATCTCCACCATTCTCGAAGAGATCGTGCGCTCAGGTGGCAAACGCTTGCGTCCGCTGCTCGTCCTGTTGGCTGCGCGTGCATGGAACTACGACCAGTCGTTCGAGACTCTTGTATCAGCCGCGGCCGGCGTGGAACTGCTGCACACCGCGTCACTGGTGCATGACGATGCAGTCGATCATTCGGCTTTCCGGCGCGGTAAACCGACGCTGAATTCACAGGTCGATACCGCTGCCGTCATCCTGGTCGGCGACTATCTCTTCGCGCAATCCGCCATTCTGGCCGCCTCCACCAACAACCCTCGCGTCGTTTCGGTCTTCTCCAACTCCCTCGGCGATATCTGCGATGGACAGCTGATGGAGATGATGGACGCGCGCAAGCCCGAGCAAACCGAGCGACAGTATCTGGCACGGATCTATGGCAAGACGGCATCGCTCTTCGGATGCGCTGCGGAAACCGGCGCCATCATCGGTGGTGCGCCAGAAACCGCCATCTCCGCGCTGCGCGGGTACGGCGACGATCTCGGTCTGGCCTTCCAGATCATGGACGATGTGCTCGATCTGACCGGAGGGTCGGAACAGCTCGGAAAACCGGCCGGACACGATCTGTTGCAATCGACCATTACCCTGCCGGTGATTTACTACCTGCAGCAGGTCGATGCCGGCAGTCCTGCATGGTGTGACGTTCAGTCGATCGTCGATCGCTCGAACCAGGAAGAGGCATTCGTCGCGCACGTACTCGACAAGATCCGCTCGTCTGGCGCTGTCGAGCAAGCGGTCGCGCGGGCCGATACCTACATTTCGCAAGCGCGTGCCCGACTCGACCTCGTTCCTGATCCCGAAACCCGTGAGCTGCTCTACGAACTCGCCGAGCAAGCGGTGCGTCGGACGTCATAGGGCAACCCAGGCGAGTCGAGCGATCGGATTCGAGATCGATCCGCGCAATGCCGGACCCGCGCCGTTCGTTCTGGCGGCGCGAACAGTTCTCGTGATTCCTCGCCTCTACAGCGCGACCAGACTCGTTTCGTACATGCGCGAGAAGAGCCGGTTCCACGACGCCTCGGTCGGATCGATGGTGCGCAAATCGGCCTCGAGTTCAGCAGGCATCTCAGGCGTCAGCAGGATGGTCGCCCGGCGGTTGGCATATCGTTGCTCGACGGTGCGATCCAGAAACGCCGCTTCATGCGACTGGCGCGGTTTCAGATCGGTCACGACCAGGAGTTCCGATGATTGGCATCGGAGCCACACGTGATCGGTGACTTCACGGGCAAATTCGAACTCGCGCCGCAACCGTTCGTTGTCCCGATCCTCTTTCACCTTCGGTTCGAGTTCGGGCAACCCGATTTCGTTCACGTAGGCGCTCAGCGCGAAGTCTCGCCAGGGCATCATGCATGCGTCGACATCGCCAGCTTCGTCCAGCCGTCGTTCGATGAAGGTGGAGATCCGTTTGCCGCGGGTTCCTTCGGCGTTGAAGATGAACCACCCTTGCCCTTGCCGCAACCGTTGTTCGAACGCATCGAAATAGAGGCTCAGCCGCTGCAGCAGATCGCGATCCTGAACCGGCGCCTTGTCGACGAGTTCGGCTGCTTCTGACATCGGGTACCTCCTGTTGCGAGCACCTGGTTTCGATCTACGAAGGGCGCGGTCCGATCCCGAGCCGCTGATAGAAACGCTCCATAAACGTCAACGCATCGACTGATTTCGAGACGCGCACCCGGTCTCCCGGCACGAGCCGGGTTTGGCCGCGGTGAACCTCATCGAGCGGAACCTGGATATCGTGCGTCTCCCACTCGATGAGCGTGGGGTCGAGCGCCGCAGCGACTGCCATGGCGTCATGAATATAGGCCGTGCCGCTCGAAGGATCTTCGATGCGCGACCGGTAAAGTGTCTGGATGACCTCCGCCGGGGCGGAATCGGAGCTCGTCACCAGTTCCCACACCTCGGGCGAAACCGGCGCTTCATGCGTCACATCGAGACCCACCGCATAGAACTCTGTGAACCCGGCGTCGAACACCTGTTGTGCCGCCTCCGGATCCACATAGATGTTGAACTCGGCATGGCGGTGGGGCTTGATGTTCCCGGGCGTCCAAAATGCGCCGCCCATGATGACGAGCCGCTTGAGCAGCTCGGGAAGGTCTGGCTGGACATTGAGCGCGATCGCAAGATTCGTCAACGGTCCCAGGCAAACGAGCGTGAACTCTTTCGGCCGTGCAAGGGCATGGGCGACGATGGATGCCGGTCCCTTCAACTCACCCGGCAAGCGTTTGCTCCGCGTCAGATCGGCTCCGCCGACGCCATTGCTTCCGTGCGCGTGAGCTGCAGTGAACAGATCCCGCACCAGCGGCCGGGATGCTCCGCGATACACCGGAACGTGCGTCGCACCGAGAAGGTCCAGCACATCGAGCGTGTTCCGGGTCGCGTTCTCGATCGTGGTGTTTCCCGCCACGGTGGAGACCGATACGAGATCAGCGTCTGGTGAATGCACCGCCAGCGCGATGGCCGCGGCATCGTCGATACCGGTATCGACGTCCAGCAGAATGGGTATCCGGTCGCTCATCGGACCACTCCCAGCTGCTGCGCTCGTTTGGCTTCGGCCGCGATCCATCCCGCCACCGGAGGCGTCTCGGTTATCTGCGACTCGGTTACCACATCGATGAACCAGGGCCGGCCGTCGGCAAGCGCGTTCGCCAGTGTGCGCTCGAAGTCGCCAGGTTCTGTGATCTGGGTCGACTGGAACCCAAACCCACGAGCAATTCCGGCGTAATCGACCGGGTTGAAATCGACCGAGAAATACTGATCGCCGTGGTAGAGATGTTGCAGTTCCTTGATCCAACCGAAGCTGCTGTTGTTGCAGTGAATGAAGACGATCGGCAAGTTCAGCCGGGTGATCGTCTCGAGCTCGCCGCACGCCATGCCGAAGCTGCCGTCGGTGGTAAATCCCACCACACGCGCGTTTGGTCTCGCCTTGGCCGCGCCCACGACGGCCGGGATCGCATAGCCGAGGCCGCCATGCGCGCGCGGAATGATGGTGGTGCGGCCAGGTCGGTTCAGACGGTACTGGGCGCCAAGATAGGGTGTTGGAGTCCCGGGATCGGCCACGATCAGCGTGTCGTCATCCAGCAGCTTGCGCATTGCCGCCACGATCACTTGCGGTTTCATCGGCACGTCGGTTTGCAATGCCTGCCGCCGCACATCTTCCCAGTAGCGATCAGCAACAGCAACCAGTCCATCGATTCGCTCGCGGTTGCGTGCGCCAACCTCTTCCGGCCGGTCGAAAGCGGCCAGCAGATCGATCAGTGTCAACCCGGCGTCGCCCGCAATGGGAACCACGAGCCGATAGTTGTTGCCGATCTCGAAGGGTTCGACATCGATCTGGATGACTGCCGGAGGATCGCCAATGCTTGGCACCGACCAATGATGCGTGGTGGTCGAATCGGTTCGGCTCCCGACGTAAATGATGAGATCGGCATCGGAAACAACATCGTTGGTATACGCGCGCGCGCCGTTGCCTCCCACGATGCCGATCGAAACACGGCTCGTTTCGGCGATGCTGCCCTTGCCGTTGATCGAGGTGGCAACCGGGATGTTCAAGGTCTCGGCGAACACCGTGAGCGCATCCCACGCATTGCCGGTAACGACTCCTCCGCCTGCAACGATCACCGGCCGGGCTGCCTGCTCGATGGCGCGCGCGGCTCGTTCCACCAGCTCCGGATCAGGACGCGTGCGCAACACCGGAACCCGCGACAGCTCCGGAACGCCGTAGACAGAACGGTCGTCGGTCTCACCCTCAAGGCTGTCGGTCGGAAGGGAAAGATGGACCGCTCCGGGGCGGCCAACCGTTGCCATGCGGATCGCGCGACGTGCCATCTCAGCCATCGTAGACGAGGAATTGACGCGCGCGTTCCATTTCGTCACTGGTCGGAAGAGCGATTCCTGGTCGAGTTCGGTGAGCACGCCGCGCTGATGTTGCGAGACCGGTGTATCCGACGTCATGCAAAGCACCGGAATGGCAGACCCCTGCGCTTCCGCCACTCCTGGCAAGATATAGGTCGCTCCGCCTCCGCTCGGCCCTTCACAGACCCCCAGACGGCCCGACGCTCTGGCGTAGGCATCGGCCATGAACGAGGCTGACCGCTCGTCCCGCGTCATGATGTGCTCGATCCGATCACGCCGGGCGTTGAATGCATCGTAGAGCGCCATCCCGGTGTCCCCGGGAAGTCCGAATACATGCTCGATGCCGCTTTCGACGAGTACGTCGACGAGTGCCCTTGCGCCTTGCATCGGGGTGGGGTCCCTGTCCTTTCGATAGGATCGATCGTGTTGCGTTGACTATAGCAAGCGGCCAGCGATTTCGGCACTCTCAGGAATGCGCACCGCCGACATTCGATCCGATTGCTTACTGGAAGAAGGAACGGCGTACGCCGACGTAGAGATCGTTGACATTGGTGCCAGAGGGTCCGGTTATGACAAGCCCTCCCACCCTGGCAAAGAAGGTCGCGCTGTCGTTTTCCGAGAGCGCGGCCGCAGGATCGATGCCAAGCGCTCGCGCGTCGCGGATGGTCCGGCGGCTGGCAATGGCGCCCGCGCTGCCGCTGAAACCGTCTTGCCCATCGGTTGCGAGACTGGCAACTACCCATTCGTCGTTCTCTAGCCGATCGAGCTCCAGCGCGGCAGCCAATGCAAACTCGGTGTTGCGGCCACCCACCCCTGAGCCGCGCACGGTGACGGTAGTTTCTCCGCCACCCCACACCACGGCGGTCCCGGCTGGTGTCGCCAGCAACGTCGCGACCCATGCCCGCGCTTCCTCTGCTGCTTCTCCGTCCAGCAGCTCGCCGACAACTGCCGTAGGGGCGCCCGAAGACAGAGATGCTCGCCGCGCCAGTTCGATCGCGAGCGTGACATCGCCAACAACCTCGACCTCGTCACCCGGAAAGTCCCACTCGGTGGTTGTGGCCGCTGCCTCGTTCAGCGCCGACCGAATTCGTGGGGAGACGCTTTCACGCAAGCCGTACAGATCGAGTACCGCGAGCGCCGCCGCTCCGGTGACCGTTGGTTCCACCGTTGGGCCACTGGCGATGATGTGGACGTCGTTGCCGAGCACATCCGAAAGAATCAAGGTGACGAACCTCCCCGCCGGAGACCTGCGACGAAACGCTCCACCCTTGACCTGGCTCAATGGAATCCGGACCGTGTTGAGATGCTGAATCGGCGCCCCGGCGCCGAGCAACAAACGGGTGAGCTCGGCAAAGTCCTCCAGGGTAAGCGGATCGACCGGCGCCTCGAAGAGCGCAGAACCCCCTCCGGAGATCAACGCGACGACCATGTCATCCGGTTTCAGTTGCTCAACCGCCCGGACGATCGCGCGTGTGGCCTCGATGCCCCGCTGATCCGGGATGGGATGTCCGGCGCGAAAAACGGTCCAGCGCTCGTCGAGTCCCGACGCGTCCGGTCCGTCGACGGTGAGCACGAACCCGCGCTCGAACTGATCCCCAAAGAGATCCTGCGCTCCCTCGGCCATCGCAATGGCGGCCTTGCCGATCGCAACCGGGAGCAATTCGCCGCCATCGGCACCAATGACAGGCCGTTCACAGCCGGCAGACGCCGTTCCTGACGGCTTGTAACTCTCATCCTGGAAGCTGGCGGCCCGACTGGCCAGGCGACGCGGGGCAAGCTGCACCAGGATCTCGCGGAACCACTGCTCGATGCGCGCTTCAGGGGTCATCGCGGCGTCTCCCGGCGAACTTCTGCCAGCGTGCGCTCCAGTTCGGGCGGAAGTGGCGATTCGAAAGTAGCGCGCTGGCCGCTGGACAACCGCAGTCCCAATCGCCAGGCATGAAGGAACTGACGTTCGAGCCCCAGGGTCGGCCAACTGCGATTGGCATAGAGAGGATCTGCGACGACCGGATGTCCAATGAACGCCAGATGGACGCGAATCTGGTGCGTGCGGCCGGTCTCGATTTCGACATCGAGATACGTGGTCGCATCGAACCGTTCTTCGACCGAGAAGTGCGTAACCGCCGGTTTTCCGGTGGCAATGATGGCCATGCGCTGGCGGTCTGCCGGATCCCGGCCAATCGGCGCATCGATGGTCGCTTCGTTCTCTTCGATCTGCCCATACACCAACGCCTTATATCCCTTCTGGACCGATCCATCGGCCCATTGTTCCAGCAAGAGCCGCTGGCCGACTGGTGTTCGGGCAATGACGATGAGCCCCGACGTGTCCTTGTCGAGACGATGGACGATTCCGGGACGGTTGGAGCCATTGAGCGCAACCTCCGGATAGCGGTAGAGGAGCGCATTGACCAGCGTGCCGTCGGCGTGACCGGCTGCAGGATGCACCACCATCCCAGCCGGCTTGTCGATGACCGCGATATCCGCATCCTCGTAGACAACCGTCAGGGGGATGTCTTGTGGCTCGATGTCATGGGGCTGCGGCGCAGGCAGTCTCACCTGAATCTGGTGAGCGGGCGCGATCTTGAACGTCCGCTTGCGGGGCGCGTTGTCGACCAACACGTTGGCATCCGCGATTAGCTGCTGGATGTAGTTGCGCGACAGATCGGGAAGCTGCTTTGCAAGAAAAACATCGAGCCGCTCTCCGGCATCGACCGATTCCGGCCGCAACTCGAAAAGATCGGCGCCCGAGGCATCATCTTCTTCGACGGCGACGGGATCGTAGTGGTTGGTCATGGGGTATCCGATGACTCGTTCCGCGATCGGAAGCTGCACGCGATCAGAATGACCGCACCAACGGAGATGGCGACATCGGCGAGATTGAAGGAGGGCCAGGGTCCGATGGAGATGAAATCGGTAACAGTCGCGTCCCCGATTCGATCGAGGAGATTCCCCGCCGCCCCTCCAAGCACCAGACCCGCTCCAAGCGCCCAATCGGCGCCCCGGCGAGCGTTGAGTAGCAGGACGACCATCAGTGGAACGATGATGATGCCGGCCAACACACCCGCGATGGTGGACGAGCCGCTCAGAAGACCGAACGCAATTCCGCCATTAGTTGCGTACCGCAGTTCGACCATCTCCCCAATGATGGGAACGGAGACACGATCCGAGCCAGGGCCAAGTTCGCGAATGATCAACCACTTGGTGAAGGCATCCAGCAAGATCATCGTGAGCGCGACAACCCCTGCCAGCGCCACGCAGCGAAGTGCCGCAGGAGTCAGGGAGATTTGCGTAGAGGGCATCGACCGGCTCATAGTCAGGTGAGTGTAGCCGGGGATTGGAGTCCCGGTTAGGGCGAACGGAACACTATACTCGCCCATTCTGACGCCGCTACGGCGTCATCGACCGTTCGATTCTCTGTTTCAGGCATCGCTATGTCCAGTTCACGACCCATTCGCATCGCCATTGCCGGGGGAGGAACCGGGGGCCACGTGCTCCCTGCGCTCTCGGTCATCGAAGAACTGGAACGACGGGGCGTGGAAATGGAGCTGCTCTGGATCGGCAGCAAGACCGGGGTCGAAGGCAGCGAAGCCAGGGCGCGGGGAGTTCCGTTCCGTGCGGTCTCGACCGGGAAGTTTCGGCGGTATCCCGATTTCCGCACAGTAACCGACGCCGTGCGCGTGCCCCTGGGGGTGCCGCAAGCATGGTGGATTCTGCGCTCGTTTCGGCCGGATGTGATCTTCAGCACGGGAGGGTATGTCTCCACACCAAGCGTGGTCGGAGGCACCCGCATGGCGCCCGTGTTGAGCCATGAACAAACTGCTGTCCTGGGGCTCGCCACACGGCTGAACGGGCGCTTTGTGGATGTTCAGGCGTTGACCTTCGAGACCTCACTGGCGCTCACCAAGGATCGATCCAAGACCGTGGTGACCGGAAATCCGGTTCGCGGCTCACTGAAAGAAGGATCGCGTGAGAGCGGACTGCAACGCTTCGGTTTCCGAAGCGATATGCCGGTCCTCTTCGTGACCGGCGGAGCGCGTGGGTCGAGCCCACTGAACGAACGGATCGAGGCGATCCTCGATGACCTCCTGGAGCATCTGCAGATCCTGCACCAGACCGGGGCAACGACGGACAATCCGGATTTCGAGCGGCTCTCGGCGCGACGGCAAGCGTTGCCCGCAGAGACCCGCGATCGATATCGGGTCGTCGAGCGCATCCGGGACGAGATGGCTGATGTCTATGCGATGGCCGACCTGATGCTGGCGCGCGCGGGCGCGGGGACCGTGGCGGAGATTGCCTATTTGGGCAAGACCGCGATTCTGATTCCATTGCCGGGATCGGGCGGGAACGAGCAACTCCGGAATGCCGAGGCGCTTTCGTCGATCGATGGCGCAGTGGTGATCGATCAACAGGATGCCTCGCCTACACGTCTACGAGAAGTGATCCTCGACCTGGCGGCCAACCCCGAGCGGCGCGGCCAGATCGGAGCCAACGCCTCCAGGGCGGGACGGCCAGATGCAGCAGCGCGCATTGCCGACCAGCTATTGGCGTTGGCCGAGCAACGGCGCGCGCGGTCGAACCGCTAGCCAATCGCCGCCTGAATTGCCTCGGTCAGCGTGCCCACGCGGACCACACTGAGATCTCCTGGAAGGGACTTGGTTCTCCGGCCAATGGAAGCCGGAACGATCGCGCGGGTGAACCCAAGACGACTCGCCTCGAGCAGGCGCCGGTCGAGCTGCCCTACCGAGCGCACCTCTCCCGAAAGCCCGACCTCCCCGATGACGACCGTCCGCGCATCGATCAATCGATCCTTCAACGACGACGCGATGGCGGTTGCGACGGCAAGATCGGCGCCCGGTTCCGAGATGCGCAATCCGCCAACCGCATTCGTGTAAACGTCCTGTTCCGCAAGATTGAGTCCGGCGCGTTTCTGCAAAACGGCAACCAGAAGTTGCAGTCGTCCCTGATCGAAGCCGTTTGCGCTTCGCCGAGGAAGTCCATAGACGCTCTGCGAGGTGAGCGCCTGGACTTCGACGAGAATCGGACGGCTCCCTTCGAGGGTGACCGTCACGGTCGAGCCAGCGGCATTGAGCGCGCGTTCCTGCAAGAAAGCTTCCGACGGGTTCCGAACTTCCTGCAGGCCGGTCTCGGCCATCTCGAACACCCCGACTTCATCGGTCGAGCCAAATCGGTTCTTCACCGCGCGCAGAATGCGGAACTGTTGGAAGCGCTCACCTTCGAGATACAACACCGCGTCGACCATGTGTTCCAGCACGCGCGGCCCGGCGATGTTGCCCTCTTTGGTGACATGGCCAATGATGATGACCGGGATCATGCGCGGTTTTGCCCACCGGATGAGTTGCGCGGTCGATTCACGAACCTGCCCGACACTGCCGGCTGACGTCTCGAGATCATCGACAGTCGTGGTTTGGATCGAATCGACGATCAGCACGCGTGGATTCGTTTGCTCCGCAAGCGCGATGATTTCGTTCAGATTCGACTCCGAGACGACCAGCACATGCTCACCCGAGACACCGAGACGTTCAGCGCGGAGGCGAATCTGGTGGGTCGATTCTTCACCGCTGGCATAGAGGCTGGGAGCGCCGTCGTGACCAAGCTGGGCGGCAGATTGAAGCACGAGCGTGGACTTGCCGATGCCGGGATCCCCACCCACGAGCACAACCGAGCCGGGAACGAGGCCCCCACCGAGCACCCGATCGAGCTCGCCAATGTTCGTTCTCACCCGCTGCGACTCGGCGGCTTCGACCTCGGATATGCGTTGCGCCTGGATCGAGGGGATCAGGTTCGACCCACGCTTCGCCTTGCCGGGTTGTGATCTGGTCTCGATGGTCTCGACCATCGAGTTCCAGGCACTGCAGTTCGGGCAACGCCCGAGATAGGCGGGACTATGCGCCCCGCACTGTTGGCAGACATAGGTTGTGGAGCGTTTGGCCATAGTCGGGAGTGTATCAGCCGGTTGCCGGCCGTCAGCGGCCAGCAGTTCGCAGTTGTCCGCGAGTCGTCAAAATCCAACTGGGGCGCGGGCTTCCCTGGCATGACCTTCGAGCGTATCCGAGAACAACCGATGCGAATCGCCAAGGGGGACGGCTGAACGCCGTCCCCGCAGCGGATGAGATTCGATTGGACGCTGGCGCCCCAGGCTAGCCGACGACGGCGAGCTCTTCTTCCTCGATCAGGATCGGTGCAGGAGATAGCTTCAGCAGCCCATCTTCGACCTCCACCAGAATGGTGGAATTGGCCTGGAAGCGGCTGTCGAGCAATCCTTCGGCAAGCGGATCCTCGATGAGGTTCTGGATGATTCGTCGCAACGGCCGCGCACCGTAGGTATGGTCGTAACCGCGCTCGGCGAGCAGGTCCATGGCCTCGGTGGTGACTTCCAGATTGATTTCCTGTTCGGCCAGCTGCGTGCGCACGCGTCGCAGTTCGAGTTCCACGATCTCGCGGATCTGCTCCGCCGTCAACGAATGGAAGACGATCGAAGCGTCGATGCGGTTGAGGAACTCTGGCCGGAAGGATTGCTTCAACTGCGCCATGACCTTGTCGCGCATGAGGTCGTAATCGCGCTGCTTGGCCTTGTCCGTATCCTGGTTGGATTCGAAGCCCATGCGCATTTCGCGGGAGATCTGATCGGCGCCAACATTCGACGTCATGATGATGATCGTGTTGCGGAAATCGACTCTCCGCCCCTTGGCGTCGGAAAGATGCCCATCCTCCATGATCTGGAGAAGCATGTTGAAGGCTTCCGGGTGCGCCTTCTCGATCTCGTCGAGCAAGATGACCGAGTACGACTTGCGACGCACCGCTTCGGTCAGTTGCCCTCCCTCCTCGTAACCGACGTAACCCGGAGGAGCTCCCACCAGCCGCGCGACCGCGTGGCGTTCCATGAACTCGGACATGTCGATCTTGATGAGGTGGTCTTCCGAACCGAACATGAACTCGGCCAGCGCCTTGGCGAGCAAGGTCTTGCCGACGCCGGTGGGTCCCAGGAAGATGAACGTGCCGATCGGCCGCTTGGGATCCTTGAGCCCGGCGCGGGCGCGGCGCACCGCCTTGGCCATCGCCTCGATCGCCTCTTCCTGGCCAATGATCCGATCGTGGAGCGCTTCCTCCATCTTGAGCAAGCGTTCGGACTCCTCACCGGCGATGCGATAGACAGGAATACCGGTCCACATCGCGGTCACATGCGCGATGTCCTCTTCGGTGACGTAGATCTCTTCCTCTGCCTGCTGATCGCGGAGCTCCTGCTCCTGATCCTCGATGCGGTCACGCAGCTTGCGCTCGCGGTCACGCAGCTCGGCCGCGATTTCGAACTCCTGGCTTTCGACCGCTGCTTCGAGCTCTCGCTGGAGCGATGAAAGACCCGCCAATGCGTCCTTCAACGTGGGAGGGGCAACCGATCGTTGCATCCGCACGCGTGAGGCCGCTTCGTCGATCAGGTCGATCGCCTTGTCCGGCATGAATCGATCGGTGACATAGCGCGCGGCCAGATTCGCCGCGGACTTGAGCGCCTCATCGCTGATCTTCAGCCGATGATGCTCTTCGTACAGCGGCCGCACACCCATCAGGATTTCGATCGTTTCCTCGATGCTCGGTTCGTCGACCGTCACCGGCTGGAAGCGGCGTTCGAGAGCGGCGTCTCGCTCGATGTACTTGCGGTACTCGTCGAGCGTGGTGGCGCCGATGGTTTGCAGTTCCCCACGGGACAGCGCCGGCTTGAGGATATTGGCGGCGTCGACCGCGCCTTCGGCAGCGCCCGCGCCGACAAGAGTGTGCAGCTCATCGATGAAGATGATGCTGCCGGTTTCCTTGACCTCGCCGACGATCTTCTTGAGCCGCTCTTCGAACTCGCCGCGGTACTTGGTGCCTGCCACCAGCGCGCCGATGTCGAGCGCCACGAGACGCTTACCCTGTAGTCGTTCGGGCACATCGCCATTGACGATCCGTTGCGCAAGCCCTTCCACGATGGCGGTCTTGCCAACACCGGGCTCACCGATCAGGGCCGGATTGTTCTTGGTGCGCCGGGAGAGGATTTGCATCACCCGGTCGATCTCCATCGAACGGCCAACCAACGGTCCCAGCTTGTTGCTGCGGGCGGCTTCGGTCAGATCGAATCCCAGCGCATCCATATACGGGGTCTTGGTCTGGGTCTTGGTTTGCGAAGTGGTCGAACTCTGGTTGACCACCTGCATGACCTGCTGGCGCACTTTTTCCAGGTTGACGCCCAGGCTCTCCAGTACGCCAGCTGCAATCCCCTCGCCCTCGCGGACGAGGCCGAGCAGCAGGTGCTCTGTGCCGATGTAGCTGTGGTCGAGACGGCGCGCCTCGTCGACGGCCAACTCGATGACCTTCTTGGCACGCGGCGTCAGGCCGATCTCGCCGATCACCGCGCCCTCGCCACGGCCGATGATGAATTCGACCGCGGAGCGCACTTTGGGCAACTGGACACCCATGTTGGTCAATACGCGGGCAGCGACGCCCTCACCCTCACGCACCAGGCCGAGAAGGAGATGCTCTGTTCCGATATAGGGATGATTGAAGCGCTGCGCCTCTTCCTGGGCAAGGGAGAGGACTTTGCGCGCTCGCTCGGTGAATTTGTCAAAGTTGCTTGCCATTCTCGGCTCCCTTGACGCCCCGCCACTCAACCGCCTCGGTTTCGTAACTGCGTCACTGTGCTCTTAAAGCATACGAGATCGCGCAAGGAACGGACGCCTATCCTAATGGGGAGTTGGCAAACGCGCGCTCAGCGTCTATCTTCGGGAGCATCCACTTCGGAATGACGTACTGCCGTCCGGTTGCGGCGCATCGATCAGCGCACCAGAAACCGACGGCGTTCGACCACGCCCGGTATCCCCCAGATTCCTGGCAAACGCAATGGCCGGTGAGGTTGCTCACCGGCCATTGTCTGAACGCTCTGTTTCGTGTCGAAGGTTACGCCTCGGCGTCGGTCCCCTCGACAACGGCGACGACTACTTCTTCTGTGGCGTCATCTTCGTCAGAAAGTCCGAGCGACGCGGCTGCGGAAGCAAACGCGGCGGCCATGGCCGGCTCGTTGTCGTCGCCACCAGCGGCAGCGGCGGCAACAGCCGCGGCAACGGTGTCGGACTCCTCTTCCTCTTCTTCCTCTTCTTCTTCCACCGCGTTGATATCGATACCTTCGGCTTCGAGCGCGGCGGCGATCTTGGCGATGATCTGATCGCGCTCGGCGAGGGCCTCCTCACCAAGTGCGGCCGCCAGCTCTTCATCCGGCGTATCGAGCGCGCGGCGCAGGCTCAAGCCCATGCGGCGGCGTTCGGGATCGATGCGGATGATGCGAAGCAGGAGCTCTTCGCCCTCGTGCACGACCTGCTTCGGATGCGTGATCCGCGCATCGGTAAGCTCGGAGACGTGGATAAGCCCCTCGATACCATCGACGATCCGCGCAAACGCGCCGAAGTTGGCAAGCTGGGTGACGGTGCCGCGCACCAGCTGGCCGACCTCGTACGCCGAGGCGACCTGGCTCCAGGGCTCGGCCTGAGTGCGCTTGATGGAGAGCGCGATCTTCTTCTCCTGGGCATTGATGCCAAGGACATAGACATCGACTTCCTGGCCGATCTTGAGCACTTCCGATGGGTGGCGCACTCGGCTCCAGCTGAGCTCGGAGAGGTGAACCAGTCCGTCGGCGCCGCCGATATCGACAAAGGCGCCGAAATCGCAGATGGAGGAGACGCGACCCTGGCGAACCTCGCCCTCGCGCAGCTCCTCGATCAGCTTCTCCTTCATCTCGTCGCGCTTTTCCTGCATGGCCTGGCGCTCGGAGAGGATCAGCCGGTTGCGATGACGGTTGATCTCGATGACCTTGAGCGGAAGGTGCGTGCCGATCATGCGGGCCATCTCGGCCTGCTTGCCAGCCTCGTCACCACCGCGAATTTCGGTAACCTGCGAGGCGGGCACGAATCCGCGCACACCGTCCAGGTTCACCAGCAGGCCGCCCTTGTTGTAGTTGACGACCTCGGCGTCGATGACGCCATTCTCTTCGTAGATTTCCTGCAGCCGCCGCCAGGACTTCTCCTGCCGCGCGCGGTCGATGGAGACGACCGCGTGGCCCTCCTGGTTCTCAGGTTGGACGACGAAGATCAGCACCGTTTCACCGATCGAAAGCGCCTGCTTCTCACTCGAGGTGAGCGAGGAGAACTCTTTCGCCGGCACAATCCCTTCGGACTTCGACCCGATGTCGACCAGGATCTCGTCCCGGTCCACTCGCATGATGGTCCCGTCCATGACGTCACCGAACTTGAGGGTCCGGTAATCATTGGTGGGATCGTTGAGGTACTTTTCCATGAGCGACACGGGTGCGTCGAGCGCTCCCCCTTGCTCGGTAATACGAGAAACTTCCATACACCTTCCTTGCGACGAACGATCGTGGACACCGAAAGACCGCGGGGCACGATGCTCCCGCGGACCCGAAGCCCACGTTGTCAGTATAGCGCATGCTTTCGGATTTCGGGGCTGCCGCCGAAGCGCCCGAGGCTAGCCGAGCACCGCGCGGACGGCGGCGAGCGCAGCCGTGATGTCGTCCGAGTCGACCCACCCCATGTGACCGATTCGGATGATGGAATCTGCGAGATGCGCCTGACCGCCGGCAACGGTGACGCCATAGTCGTCGAACAGTTGCCGGGCAACCTTCTTGCTGGAATAACCCGCCGGCAATTGCACTGCGGTGACGGTGTTCGATTCGAAGCCAGGTTCGGCAACGAGTTCGAGACCAATCGCTTCGATGCCGGCCCGGGTCTGTTCGCCGAGCGCGGCGTGGCGAGCAAAGACGTTCTCCAACCCTTCGTCCTCGATCATCTGCGCCGCAGCCTCGAGCGCGTAGTCGAGCGTGATCGGCGATGTTGTGGGCGTATGTCCTTCCCTGGCCGCATCGCGGGTCGCACGTGCATCCCAGAAGAACTTTGGAAACGTCGACCGCTCGTACGCCTCCCATGCGCGCGGGCCAATGGCCGCGATCGTGACGCCCGGCGGGCACATCCAGGCCTTTTGCGACCCGGTGAAGAGGTAGTCGATATCCCATTCGTCGAAGTTCACCGGCAGACCTGCCACCGAAGAGACACCATCGACGAATGTGAGCACGCCGCGGTCCCGGGCGATGGCGACGAGCTCCGCAATCGGATGGGTCACTCCTGTGGACGTCTCGTTATGTGTCAGAAAGATCGCCCTTGCGCCGGGATGCGCTTCGAGCGCGCTGCGCACCATCTCTGGATAGATGGCGCTGCCCCAGCGAAGATCGACGCGGTGCACCACCAATCCCAGCTTGTCGCCCACATAGGCGAACCGGTCGCCAAATGCTCCGGCAACCATAGCAACGACCTCATCGCCGGGCGACAGGAAGTTGGTGACCGCAATTTCCCAGCCTGCGGAACCGGACCCGGGCCAGACGAGGACATCTGACTCGGTCCTGTGGATGCGACGCAGACGCGCCAGGAGATCGACATAGAACGCCGAGAACTCCGCGCTGCGGTGGGACACCATCTCACGCTGCATGGCGGCATAGACCTGCGGCGGAATCGGTGTCGGACCGGGGAGGCGGAAGTTGCTCTTCATGTGTTGGCTCCTGACGGTGGGTGCGGCTCGATCGAGGACAGATGCGCGGCTGCGTCGAACAATATCAGTTCCGGCCGAATGCCCTGCTCATCGATCGTCACGATGCCGATACCGAAATGGGCCGACCAGCGGCGATCGGTTGCGGAGCCGGGGTTGAAGTAGACGACGCCGTCCTCCTTCTCGATCTTGGGGATGTGGCTGTGCCCATAGACCACCATTTCGAGCGGCTCATCGAACGCCGCTCTGGCAGTTGCTCGCGCGCTTGGCCCGCCATGACCGTGAACGATGCCAATACGCCGCGCGCCCACGGTGAGAATGATGCGCTCGGGAAGCTCCTGCCAAAGCTCGACCGGGTCGTTGTTTCCGTGGACGGCGAGGGTCGGGGCAACCGTCGCGAGACGATCGAGCACCGATCGCGTGACGACGTCACCACCGTGAACGATCAATCCGACATCGAAGCGCCGGAAGAGATCGAGCACGGGCTCGGGGAACGGCCGGGAACCGCCCCCTTCGAAGATGTGGGTATCGGAAATGAGACCGATCGTGAGAGGAGGGTCGAACTCGTGGCGATCGATGCGACCGGAGAGCGGCGGGTATGTGCGCTTGACCCGTTTCCTGGGTGCCATTTCCCCTACCTAGCTACACGATTGTCATGTTCATGTGCCGGTTCGGAATCCACGAGTTTGCCGAGACGTTAGTGGTGCTTTGTGGGGAGGTGGCGCCGCCGAGCCAGAGACACAGCGAGAAGCCCGGAGCGAACAGAGACATCATCGCTCGTCGAGAATCGCGAAGATGACCCCGCTGATCACCGTCGTGAGCACCGTGCCGACCAGCACTCCCCAGATGCTCGCGTCGATCCCGGGAGCGATGACGGCCGCGACTCCGAAGATGAGGAAGTTGAGCGCGCCAGAGATGAGACCAAAGGTCAGACAAGACAACGGCGCGACGACGATATCGAGGACCGGTTTGACGAATGCGTTGAGGAGTCCCAGGATCAGGCCGAACGCAAGGACCGCGGGAACACTCGTGTAGGTAATGATGCCGCCCTGGAAAATCTCACCAGCCGTCAGGACCGCCACACTGGCGGCGAGCATGTAGGCGACAACACGCGCGACCATCGAGGCTAGCGGACTCCCCCTGGGAGCGGCCCATAGACACCGAATCCGTCGTACCGATAGGTCGCTTTCACATCATCGACGGAGTCTGGCTCTTTGCCGGCGCGCACTTCGATGAGGGCATCGCGCATTGCCGGCAGGAGCTCGGCCGGCATGAGATCGGTGCTGTGCGAAGGATGAACATAGTTCAGACGCGGTACGAGCTCGGCGAGGAGATCCATCGAGTCGATGTAGACATCGATGTCGGTATCGTCTGAATAGACGTAGAGGTGACCGAGATACGCGGTATCGGTCGTGAAGAGCACTCCATTTGCATCATCGATGAATGACAGAAGACCAGGAGCGTGGCCGGGGGTATGGATCGCGCGGATCACGCGGCCACCGAGATCGAACGATTCATCTCCATCGAGCAAGAGCGTTGGTGTAGAGGCGCCGATAGTGATGGATTCCAGCGTGACACCTGGTGGCAGTGGGCCGAGCAGCTGGTCCTCGGCGAAAAAGGCCGCGATCTCTTCGGGCGAATATGTTCGGGCAAGCTCATGCGCCTCAGCGCGATGAACCGCAATCTCGGCGAACTCGTCGTTGCTCCCGACATGGTCCCAATGCGTATGGCTGTTGACGAGCAGGACCGGCAGGTCGGTGATGGTTTCGACCGCGGCCTTCATGCTGCACGCGCCCGTGCCGGAATCGATGAGCATGGCGCGCTCGTTGCCGACGATGAGATAGCTCAGCACGTGCTCGATCTGAAGCGGCTCGTGGATGGCGAAAACGCCTGGCGAGGGCTCGGTGATCTGAAACCAGTCGAGAGTCAGGGGCCCGGACACTAAATCGCGTGTTCCTTCCGACAAAACGAGCCGGTCGCAAGCGAAACCGGCTCGAAGGTTATCTCATGTGACGACCGGCAACGATGACCGATCGGTGCGGTTCGATTAGCTCTGGGTGCGGCGGCGACGGCGCTCGGCCTTGCGGCGCTTGGCGCGGTTCTCTTCCTGGGTGCTAATGAAGCGCAGACCGCGGCGATGCTCGCGGATCACGCCTGAGCGCTCGATCCCCTTGGTGAAGCGGCGCAGCAGCTGATCGAACGATTCAGAATCGCGAAGCTCGACATGCATGCGGTAGTTGATCCCTGTCCTTTTCTAGAAGCCCTGCCAGCGCAAATGGCGCAGCACATGACCGCCGGATGATTCCGACATACGAGTATAGCAGACGACGAGCGGGTATCGGGGAACTGCGTCGGATGCGGAGCGTCGCAGCCGTCCCTACCACCAGCCGTAGGGAATATTGCGATAGGGATTGAGGTCAGGGTAGCAACCGGACTCGACGAGAGCTTCCACACGAGCGAAAAAGGCGTCGATCTCGGAACGATGAAGAAGGGCGCGGAAATCGTCCGCATAGTCGTCACGCTGTTCGAGGATCGAACGGAGATCGGCACGAAGCGGGTCGGCGATCGGCATGCCGGCAAACTGCCACATGACCGTGCGCAGCTTGGGAACCTCGTTGAATGTGAGACCATGGTCGATCCCCCAACGCTTGCCAACGGAGTCGAGCAGGCAATGGGAGAGTTTCCGATCGGCGTTGTTGCTGATGTGATCGAACAGGACGATCCGCTCGTTTTCGAGACAAAGATCGCCCCAGAACTCATGCGGATCGTCGACTTCGGCCGCGGGCTGGACGTAGAGCTGCAAACTGCCCGTGCCATGCGGCCCCGAGCGGATCACCGTGGGCGGCACGAGCCCCCATCCCAGACGTTTGCTCAGCCGGTAGGCCGCGACTTCGCGGCGAAACAAGGTGCCAGAACGGAAATCATGGAGCGGAGCCTCGCCAGCGCGTGGTTTGTAAATAGCGAGTTGCTCGAGCCCGTTCGGATCGGTTAGCGCGACGGCGAAGGAGTAGTTGGAACCCCATGGTATGAGCTTCGCTGCCGTGAACTCGGCGCTCTCGAGCAGGCGCAAGGCGTCCTCTTCGCCGAGGGGTGGCGGAGTCAGACCGGAGGGATCGTCCCGGGATCGAAGTTCGAGAAAAAGGTCTGGCATGAGGGCGGATCGAGGATCGCAACGCGTGCAGGCTTCCTGGGCTGAGTGTACTCGTCAGAACGACGAGACGGCGAATCGACGCGCATCCTGGCAGGCTCGATACGGGTAGGATTCGGTCGGCTGCGCACGAGTCGCAACAGGAGGAATGGCATGCGATTGGGACGTGTGGTGCTCGACAGCGAGACGACGCCGCGTCGGGTCGTGATCGACAAGACCGAATGGTTCGCCTGGGAGGGGGACGATTGGCTGGCTCCCGTGAAGGGCGCAAAGATCGAGAGCGAGGGGCGATTGGTTGCCCCGCTTGCTCCGGGGAAGATCGTCTGCGTCGGTCTCAACTACCTCGATCACGTGACCGAACGGGATCCGAACCGAAAGATTCCCGACGAGCCCGTACTCTTCATGAAACCGACGTCATCTGTGATCGGCCCTGGTGAGACGATCAGAATCGCGAACCCGGAGCATCAGACCGACTACGAAGCGGAGCTGGCGCTGGTGATCGGAAAGACGGCGCGGGATGTTCCCCGTTCGGAATGGAGGAACTACATCGCCGGGTTCACCTGCGCGAACGACGTGTCGGACCGGACGTTGCAGAAGAAAGACGGGCAATGGGTACGGGCGAAAGGCTTCCACACCTATTGCCCAGTGGGACCGTGGATCGAGACGGAACTCGATCTCGCTCAAGCGGTCGTGCAGTCACGGCTCAACGGCGAACTGCGCCAGAACCAGGCAGTATCCACGATGCACTTTCCGGTCCCCCAGCTGGTGGAATACATCAGCCACATCATGACACTCGACCCGGGCGACCTGATCTTGACGGGCACCCCGTTCAACGTGGGGCCGATGAAAGCCGGAGATCAGATCGAGGTGAGCGTCAGCGGCATCGGAACGCTGGCCAATTCGGTGAACTGAGCCTGCGGGGAATGGTTCAGGGCCGAGCGTCCAGCGTCCAGAGTCCGGTGCAGGTCTGCGAGCTCACGAATGCCAGACCTGCATCAGAACCACCTCCAGGTGATTCCAGTGCCACGGTCGAGGAGCTTGCCCAGTGCTTCCGTCGTTGTGACTGGTGGCAAGCAGGTGAAGTGCTCACAGAGATAGGCGGCCGGTTCTCCGTCTCGGAGCGGGCGATATTCCAGGAACGGCATTCCGGCGATGGCGGCTTCGTCGCCGTCGACCGCGAGGCCGATGATGGAATTCGGGTTGTAGCGGTCGAAGTAGACCTGCTGGAAGTCACCGATCCGCTCGTCACCGGCGCGCGCCGCGATGGCGATTTCCTGAGCCGATGCGAGATAGGCTTCGATGGCGCACAGCGCTTTGCTGACGCCAAGCGGCTGGCTGGAGACGACCGAGGCCAGCGTGCGGAGAATGGCCTCGGCCCGAGCACGGTATTCCTCGTCCATGGTGATGTGATTCAGCGTCACCAGATCGATGGCAAAGACCGCGTTTCCCGAAGGAGTCGCTCCATCTTGCAGATCTCGGGGGCGCGTGACGAGCGCTTCTGCCGAACTGGCTGCATCGAAGAAGAGTCCGGTTTCATCGTCGCTGAACTGATCGACGACCGTGGTGGTCAGGCGAAGGGCGGCCTCGAACCACCGTCGGTCGAACGTCGTTTGGTAGAGCGCGAGGAACGCATCGATGGCGTGCGCATAGTCATCGAGGAAGGCTCCTGCGCCGGGGACTCCGTTGCGGATGGAATGCAGCCCACCTGATTCCGGGAAGAGCGTGTCGAGCAAGAACGATCCCGCCCGGACCGCAGCTTCGGTGAACGCGGGATCGCGGTACACGACTCCCGCTTCGGCCATCGGGCGAATCATCATGCCGTTCCAGGAAGCGATGATCTTCTCATCGCGGCCGGGTCGAACGCGTTGGTTGCGTGCTGCCAGCAGAGCGCCGCGAATGGTCTCGATACGCGGGGCAACCACATCGAGCTTGATACCAAGACGGCGCGCGACCTCCTCGTAGGAAACCCGATTGGTGAGAATCGTGCGTCCCTCGAAGTTTCCGCCGGGCTCGATTGTCCAGTAGAGCTTGGCAATGGCTGCGTCTTCCTCGGAGAGGACCGCGTCGATCTCCTCCGGGGTCCAGAGGTAGAAGAGCCCCTCTTCGCCCTCTGTATCGGCGTCCTGGGCCGAGTAGAAGCCTCCCTCCGGGGCAGTCATCTCGCGGAGAACCCAGCGGAGGGTCTGCTGGACCACGGTGGCATAGCGCTCGTGGCCGAACTGCCGATACGCGTCCAGGTACACCTGCGCGAGCTGGGCGTTGTCGTACAGCATCTTTTCGAAATGCGGCACGAGCCACTGGGCATCGACCGAGTAGCGATGAAAGCCGCCGCCGATCTGATCGTTGATACCGCCAGCGGCCATTTGGTCGAGCGTCAGTTCCACCATGCGAATTGCGCGTGTGTCGTTGCGGCGACGAATGAATCGCTGCAAAAACTCGATGATCGAAGGCTGGGGGAACTTCGGAGCGTTGCCAAAACCGCCGTACGTGCTGTCGAATGACTGGGAGAAGGCTTTGACGGCTTCGTCGTAGAGATCTTCGGACAGCTCAGTCGCGCGCGGCACCCGGGTTGCGGCCGCTTCGAGGAATTGCTTGACGTTCTGAGCGTTCTCCTGGACATCCTCGCGCTTGTTCTCCCAGGCGTCAGCAACCGCTTCCAACACCTGGCGGAACGATGGCATGCCCTGGCGTGGCTGCGGCGGCCAGTAGGTGCCTCCGTAGTAGGGAACCTGCTCCGGCGTCAGGAAGACGCTCATCGGCCAGCCGCCGTGACCCGTGAGCGCCTGCACGGCGGTCATGTAGATGGAGTCGATATCGGGGCGTTCCTCGCGATCGACCTTGATATTGACGAAGTGCTCGTTCATGAACGCCGCGGTTTCCGGGTCCTCGAACGATTCATGGGCCATGACATGGCACCAATGACACGACGAATAGCCGACGCTAAGGAAGATCGGCTTTTGTTCGCGTGTTGCCAGTTCGAGGGCTTCATCTCCCCACGGGTACCAATCGACCGGGTTGTCCTTGTGTTGCTGGAGGTATGGGCTGGAGGATGTGGCAAGGCGGTTGGTCATATCGGTGGCCTTTCGAAGTGCGGCCGCGCTCGATACCGGCCAGAGCGTTGCAATTCTCGCACGGTCCGGCTGAGGCGCCGGATACAATGCCGAGATGATCGTTGGTCCAGGGTTCGAGGGCCAGACGGATCGTTGCATCCTGTAGTCCAGGATCCGCCTGGAGCACAAAACTCGACCCTTTGGACCCTGGCCTCTGGACTCTGGACTCTGGACACTAAACTCGAGAAACCAATGACGAACACAGAATCGATTGCTCCGCTCGCCGGAGTGAGGGTTGCCTTTGTCGGCAGCGGGGTCATGGGTGAAGCCATGCTGGCCGGCTTGCTTGCTCGAGGGTTGGTCGACCCAGGACAGATCGTGGCCTCGCATCCGCGTTTGGATCGGCGCAACCAGCTTGCGGAGCGATACGGCATATCGGTGTGCGAGTCGAATCTGGATGCGGCGCAGGCGGCCGATCTGGTCGTCCTGACGGTAAAACCACAAGTGCTGGCGCCGATCATGCGGCAACTGAACGGCCAGTTACGTGAAGATCAGGTGGTGATCTCGATCCTGGCTGGAACGACCTTCAACAAGCTCCGCGGCGGGCTCGATCACGAGGCGCTGGTCCGCGTCATGCCAAACACCCCGGCGCAGATCGGCCAGGGAATGCTGGTCTGGACATCGACACCCGCTGTGTCAGATGCGCGCATGTCACAGGTACGCAGCGTGCTCGGCGCGCTTGGCAAGGAACTCTGGGTCGAGACTGAAAAGTATGTCGACATGGCGACCGCGCTGTCCGGCACCGGTCCCACCTATGTCTTCCTGATGATGGAAGCGCTCATCGACGCCGGGGTGCACATGGGGTTCCCGCGACGTATCGCGGAGGAGATCGTGCTGCAGACGGTGTCGGGATCGGTGGAATTTGCCCGCGATTCCGGGAAGCATATGGCGGAACTGCGCAACATGGTCACATCCCCGGGCGGAACGTCGGCCGAAGCGATCTACCAGATGGAAAAAGGCTCGCTGCGGACGATCTACTCCAAGGCGGTGTACGCCGCGTTTCAGCGCACGCAGGAGTTGGCAAAGAACGAGTAAGCAAGTTCCCTGTTTGGGTTCAGGGAATGAGATTCACCGGGCGTTTCTGGAGTCTGAGCTCCCGCTCTGGCACACGAGGAGATCGATCGATGTACGTGGTGGTCGCGCGGTTTGTTGCTCGAGATGGCGCTGGAGATGATGTGGCGGCCCTGCTCGCCGAGATGACGCCTTCGGCGAACGCCGAACCGGGCTGTCACAGATACATCATCAATCGATCGGTCGATGATCCGAATGTCTTCTTGCTCTACGAGCAATACACGGATGAAGCGGCGTTCGCGGCCCATCGGGAGAATCCGGAGTTTCAGCGGCTGATTCTCGGCGAGGTCGTGCCCCTGCTCGCTGAGAGAGGCCGCGAAATCTACGAACTGGTCGCGGAGTAGGTTATCCCGAGACGCGCCGGGCCACGGATTCTCATCGACCCGCCTGTGCAGCCTATCTCGGCTGCATCGGAAAAAAGTCGCTCGGCACGGAAAAGCTGCCCGGCACGCTCCGGATCACGCGCAAAACACGCCCACCGGAACGACGGTGCCCGGCTCGTGTCATCGAACCGGGCACTGTTGCTCGTTCACTCAGAAACTAGACCCCAACGTCGCCATCACCGAGCGATGAGTCGAAGAGCAGCGGGCCCGGCTGCGCCGGAAGCGACTCGTTGGTCGCTCCCTTGCGGTCGGGGAGTTTCGGCTGAACCCAGCGGTGCTCCTCGGCATGAGTAAAACGGGCGAAGCGCTCGACCGCGTCCTTCCCCTTCGGGCTCAGGTCGCGGAAGAGGGCGGCAAAGCGCCGTTCCCGGTCAGAGCGCTCCTGACCCGGGTTCGGCTCGATGATGCCCGCGGCGCGCAGAAGCTCCATTCGCGAAACGCCAAGCGCCGCGGCAAGCTTGTCGAGCGTTTGCACACTCGGCTGGGCGCCACGCCCACGCTCAATATCGCACAGATAAGATCGGCTCAATCCCGATCGATCGGCCAGCTCGCGCTGACTCATCGATTGCTGCATGCGGCTTACGCGAATCCAATCACCCAGTGTCGCCCCGGGGGAGGCAACCTCGGCATTGATTCGTTTGCGCTTGCCGCCGGAGGGTTGGGAGCGGTCAGACATGCGGGTCCTTCCCAACTGAATTCGGCGAATATTGACCCCAGTCTACCCTACGAAGGGCCGTCGGTCACTCCCCTATCGGCGCCAAATTTCCAGATTGTCATCGCGGATCGGTTGACGCTGCGAACGAACGCGGATGTCGTCGACGATCCGCGTTCTCGACTTGCACCACGATATCCGCCGATGATCGCGCAAGCGACCCCTTGCCATCTTCAGGGGCAGTCGATGCTCCTGGTGGATGTAGCGAGCTGCTGCGCGAAAAGGCTTCAGTCGACAACAGCCAGCTGGAGACCGTCGACCAGCGCCTTGATGTGCGCTGGACGCGCGCCACAGCATCCGCCAATGATCTGCATGCCCTCATCGACCCACGAGCGCGCGGACGCCAGGAACTGCTCGGGCGTCGGGCAAACGCTCCAGTCCCATTCGTACCGCAGGTAGGTGCCCATGTTGGGATAGGCGCCAATTGGGAGGCTCGTGAATTCGCGCAGCCACGGAGCAACACCATCGACCTTGTCTGACGGCAAGCAGTTCACGAGCACGGCCGCGGCGCCCATCTGCTCGAAGACCGCGGCGGCATTCCCGAAGCGATCGCCATCCTCGAGCACCACACCTCCATCGACATCGATAATGGCCCCGACTGACCGGCGATAGGAGATCCAGAGGGGAATGCCCGTATCGATGAAGAGTTGATAGTCGGGGAACAGGAGGTCCTCGGGGATTTCCTTCTGGATCTCCATGAGCACGAGGTCAGGTTTGTCGTCCCCCTCGGCGTTGGCGAGCAGTTCGGCCAACGGTTTCAGATAGTTATCGAAATCGAGGGGCACGTACGTGCCTTCGTAGTCGCGCGCTTCCTCTTGCTGATCGCCAGGCCAGTCCATGGTGCGGCAAGCGAACGCGACAGAGACATCAGGGCGACCTGCGCGCCTGGCGCCTTCACGGGCAAGGCGCACCGATTCGATGGCAAGGTCTTTCCAGGCGTCTTTCGGCAGATCGAGCTTTCCACGCTCGATACCAGAGTAGATGCGATTGAGCGCAAACGTATGCGTCTCGATCACATCGCAGCCGGTTTCCGCGTAGCGGCGATGGACCTCGATGAGCTTCTCCGGCGCCTCCGAAATGGCCAGGCTTCCCCACGTGAAATTGGCAGGGCGATCCTTGGCGCTATCCGGGTATCCGACTTCCTGGAGTTCTGAACCGATGCCACCGTCGAGAATGACGACTCCGCCTGCCTTCAGGCGCTGGTCGATCGGCTCATATCGGTCGGAGATCGCTGATTTTGGGGCAGCCATAGTCGAGATCCTTTGTTGCTCAATTGGTTGGAATGGACGATGGCGGGATTGTATGCCAGCGGAACAACATCCGGAGAGCTGGAGCGAATCGGCCGGGATCTCTGGTGAACGCTAGTTGACCTTCAACTGACCGGTTGTGGCGGTAGCGTGGACCGCGGCAATGCCCTTCATGCAGTCGTCACGGTTGACGTCCAGGTGGGTGACAGCGCGAATGGTCAGCGGGTCGATATAGGGACTCATCGCGACACCATGTTCCTCGCGCATGATCTGAGCGAATTCGACCGCGCTCATGCCAGTGTTGGCGACACTGAAAATGACGATGTTGGTTTCCACCGGCGTGCGCAGGAGCTCGATACCGGGAACGTTGCCGATCCCTTCCGCGAGCACTTTGGCGTTTTCGTGGTCTTCGGCCAGCCGTTCGACGTTATGTTCGAAGGCATAGATGCCGGCAGCGGCAATGATGCCCGCCTGGCGCATCGCCCCACCCAGCCGATGCTTCCACAGTCGGCCTTCCTCGATGAATTCAGCCGATCCCGCGATGACCGCGCCAACCGGCGCGCCGAGGCCCTTGGAGAGGTCGATCCAGACTGAATCGGGATAGGACGCAATCACGGAAACCGGCGTGTCGCTGCCAACCGAGGCATTCATCAGGCGAGCGCCGTCCATGTGCAGTTTCATTCCCGCTTCGTCACAGAGGGCGCGAAGACCAGCCAGGGTCTCCAACGGCCAGATCTTGCCGCCTCCCTGGTTGGAGGTGTTCTCGACCGAGATCATCGCTGACTTGGATGTGTGGGTTCCCCGGTTGCTGAGATAGGACCGCACCTGCTCCGCAGTGAAGACGCCGCGTTCTCCCTCGAGACCACGCATCATGACGCTGGCGAAAATGGCTGGGCCACCCCCTTCCGCGATATTCGGATGCGCGCGACGCTCGAGGATGACGGCATCGCCCGGGCGGCAATGAACCGCAAAGGCAATGGCGTTGCACATCGTTCCGGACGGGACGAAGAGCGCGGCTTCTTTTCCGGTGAGTTCGGCAGCCATCTCCTGCAGGCGATTGACCGTTGGATCCTCGCGATACTGTTCGTCGCCAACCTCTGCTTCGGCCATCGCCCGGCGCATCCCCGCCGATGGCTTGGTCAAGGTATCGCTTCTGAAATCGATCACACTGATCCTCCGGATTGCGGCCGCCCATCCAATTCGAGGGCCATTCTATCCGGTCGATTGCGGCTTGGGATATCGGGAATCCGGCAGCGCTTTGAATCGTGCTATCCTCCGGCAGCGCCTAACCCGTCCGACACCGAAACCAGAGGCGGATGTTCACCTATCTGCAGCGCGTTCGGTCGTTCAACCCCGATGTCAAACTCATCCTGGTGTATTGCCTCCTGGCCAATATTGGCTTCGGAGTGATCGAGCTCATCTTCAATTTCTACCTGCTCGAACTGGGATACCGGGAGGACTTCATCGGCCAATGGCGCGCGGTGGCGACGCTCTCGGTTGCCGCGGCATCGCTCGGAATGGGAGCCGCGATCAACCGTTTTGGAAACTGGCGGGTGCTGGTGACCGGGTTCGCGGTGCTGTGCATTTCCAGCTTCGGCCTCGGACTGTCGACCAACCAATGGCTGCTGATGATCCTGGCGGTGGCCTACGGGGCGTCGCTGGCGTTCCTGATCAACCCGGTGCTGCCATTCATCATGGATCACGAACGTCAGGAGTACCGGCAGTACGCATCGGCAGTGTCGCTCTCTGTCGTGAACCTCTCGCTCATGGTTGGTTCGCTGATGGGCGGTTTCGCGCCCGATTTCTTCGCGCGGATCGCGCCGTCGATCGACGAAGGCTCGGTGATGGCGTATCGGGCAGCGATGCTGACCGGCGCGGGGATTGCGGTCTTGGCGCTGATTCCGCTCTTCATGATGAAAGAGCCCAGAAAACAGCGCGGACACCGGCGCGGCAAATCGAACGCCGCGGAAGAACCACCGGAAGAACGCAAACGGACACGCATGGACATGCTGCAGTTCGCGCTGATGGGCGGCCTGATGAGCATTGGCGTCGGAATGGTCTGGCCCTTCTACAACGTCTACCTGAAGAGCCTGGGATCGAGCGACGATCAGGTGGGGTACATCTTCGCGCTGGGCGGACTCGTGGCCGCCGTGGCGGGACTGCTCTCGCCAATGATCGTCGCGCGCGCGGGGGCTGTGAATTCGACCCTGGCGCTCCGGCTGAGTGTCGTGCCCTTCTTCATACCGCTGATCTTCTTTCCGTCGCTGGCGATCGCTGTGTTGGGGATGCTCTGGCGGTCGGGTACGGCAAGCATGTCCTGGCCTATCGAGGTGACGTTCATCAGCGAGATCCTGCCGCAACGAGCGCGGGCCGGCGTGTTTGGCATCCGCTCGTCGGTCTGGAACCTTGGTTACGCCTTCGCGACCTATCTGGGCGGGTTGCTCATCGTGTCGTATGGCTATTGGCCCTCGATGGTGAGCTTTGTCGTGTTCAGCATCCTGTCTGCATTGACGTTCTATTTCTACTTTTCTCGACATCACCGGGTTCGCTCCGGCGAGATCACAACGGCATGGTCCCCGGTCAGACGGGCGCGCTTGCAAGCACAGACTGTACGCATGGAGCAAGACGTGGCAGAATCCGATGTGACGGCCAGCGCATGAATCGGCTGTTTTCGTATGCGCTGCGTGGTGGACAAGAAAACGGGCGATGACCTCGATTCGGCCTCGTAACCTCACATTCGATCGGCGCGCCCTCCTCAAGGGAGGTGCGGCAGTCGCCGCTTCGGCGGCGCTCTCCCGCATGCCGGCGCGCGCCGCGGAAAAATCGACCAATGCGGTCGACCGCGTGCTGCAGGAAATGAGCCTGGCCGAGAAGATCGGCCAGATGTTCGTGATCCAGGCGGCGGATGCGGTAATGCCATCGTGGTTCGCCAATTCGCTGCAAACGGTGCAGCCGGGCGGGGTGCTCTTCGTTCAACCCAACATCGGCTCGCCTGAACAAATCGCGACGTACATCGACGCGATTCACGCCTCGGGGAAGCACATCTCCCCCTTTGTCGGCGTCGACCAGGAAGGCGGCCCGGTAACGCGCGTGCCGGGCGATCCTGTTCCGGGAGCGCTGTCGATGGCGGCGTTGCCCGATCCGCATGTGCAGAAACTGGCCCGCGAGCGGGCGGAGTTCCTGAGCAGTTTCGGCTTTAACGCCAATTTCGCGCCGGTGGCCGATGTTGCCTACACCTCGCAAAGCACAATGGCGTGGCGAGCGTTTGGCAGCAATCCGAAGTCGGTAGCGGCCAAGATCGCGGCGGTGGTCGAAGGCTCGCGTGATGGCGGAGTCGCCAGCGCGGCGAAACACTTCCCAGGACATGGACGGACTACGGTCGATTCGCACTTTGGCCTGCCGACGATCGATATCTCGTTCGACGAATGGATCGCGACCGATGCGCTGCCTTTCAAGGCAGCCATCGACGAAGGGGTCGAGATGATCATGCTCGGCCATCTCGATTACACCCAGTGGGACGATGTGCCGGCCTCGATCTCCAGGGTAGCCATGCGGCACTTGCGCGAGGACCTTGGATACGACGGAGTCGCGATCACAGATGACCTGGGCATGGGCGCGCTTGGCGCATGGTCGGCCTATGAGCTGGCCGACATGGCGGTCGACGCCGGGCTGGACCTCTTGATGTGGACCTCTGCCGGTGCTGCGTTTGGAGACCTGATCGCGCATCTGTCGAACAGGGTGGCGAAGGGCGAACTGAGCGAGGACCGCATCGACGAGAGCGTGCGCCGGATCTTGCTCATGAAGACCGAGTGGTTTCCGTTTCCCGAAGCCTCATAGGGGCTGAACGTCCGCGCCAGAGCGTATCAGCCGGGGCACTTCCTGCAGTCGAGTCGCAATGAGATCGACCCGGGACATCGGGCGGTTCCGATGCATCCCTTTCCTCGTTCCGCCGTGAACGAACCTCCAGGGAAACGATCCGAACGGGATCAATCGCTATCGCCACGGCCAAGCAGCGAACTGGCGAAATCCCTGGTGGCGTTCAGCGCCCGAAGCCCGATGCGTTTGAGCTTGCGCTCCTCACCCTCGATTTCCCGATAGATCCTCGCCGAATGCTCCGGGCTAAATCGTGATCCCGCCGCCAGCTGGATCTGCAAGCGATTCGCCATGACCCAGAGGTAGATATCGGCCTCGGTGCGATCGGGAAAGTCACGCAGGAGTTTCTGTTCACGTGCAGCGAGCGCGATCGGAAGGTAGACGGTGTCGTACCAATCGGCTGCGGCTTCGGCCAGCGATACCTCTTTCCCACTACGCTCCTCCGCCAACCTGCGACGTCCCTCGATGTGAGTGATGATTTCGTCGTATCGACCGAGCGCGGTGGGCCGGATATCGTGCTGTGGACGAGTTCGGTCGAGATTGGTCTTGCGCAGAAACTCGGCATACTCGACCTGCTGCAACAGACGGCCGGGACTCATCGATGAGTCGATGGGAATGCGGATATGCCCCTCGATAACCTCGGCATCGATGAAGGCGACACCACGTTCCCGAGCCACGGAAACACGGTGGTTTCCATCCTTCACGAAATAGATGTCGCCCACCTTGTAGAGCTGGACCGGAGGTAGAACGACATCCTGATAGTAGGCGCGGTCGATGCTGCGCCAGCGGTTGGCGGTGTTCTTGCGCTTGGGGAGAAAGCGACGATCGAAATCTCGGTAGCGATCCATGCTGCCGACGATCTTGTCGACCGGAACTTCCTGAATCCCACGGTAGCTCTCACCCTCCATCGTGACACGTTCGCGCACATCGGCATAGGAGATGAGCGTATTCGGCTCGCGCTTGAAGAAGCTGACGACATCGTTCAGGAACGCCTTGCGGCGGGCACGATCGTAGTCGGCTCGCGTCTGATCCTCAGCCACCGGAGCGGCATCCGTGCAGCGGATTACGTTGCAGCAGGCTTCTCGAAGTCGAGTTCGAGCTTCTGGTAGGGATAGACATTGATGACCCTGGTCTCTCCAAGAGTGGCTTGCCACGGTTCGTTGCGGTCGTAGAGATGAATGTGCCCGTGCAGGAGATAGCGGGGTTTGAACATGTTGACAAAGGTGCGATAGGCGCTAAAGCCTCGATGGGCTTTGTCAGGACGGTCGTTGACATCGCGCGGCGGGGCGTGCGTTATCAACAGATCCACCCAGCGACCGCGCGTCAGGCGGTTCCAAAGCAGTTTCGGACACATGCGGGCGATGGTGCGATAGACCTGGAACTCGGTGAATTGCTGCCCCCCCTCGCCTGAGTACTTGGGAGAACCGGACAAACCGGCGATGATGAGTCCGGTCGACTTATCGTAGATCACACGGCCGTTGAGCGGTTCGGCGCCCATGGGTTCGTAGAGTTTTCCGGTTTGCTGATCCTTGACCCACTCTTCCATGTGGTTGCCAAGCACGTAGTAGACCGGACGCTCCAGCGCGTCAGCCAGGAACTCGAGATACCGGGACGGGAGATCTCCCGCGCTGACCACAAAGTCGATATCCGGCATTCGTTGCCGCAGCGTTGCGGAGTGAATTCGCGGGTCGATCTGATCCGACACCGCAAGAACCTTGACCGTCATCGTCTCCTAGCGAATATCGTCCAGTCGCTTCAGCGCGCGTTCGAAGCGCGCATCGATCTCATCGAGCGTCGATTCGGACATCGGTGTCGAGATACAGAACATCAGGCGGGGAGCGACGAAGAGCCCTTCCTGCAACAGCGCGAGATGGAGCACCTTCTTGAGCTGCTGGTTGCTGCGCGCGGCATCGCGATAGTTGCGCACCGGTCCATTGGTGAAATGGATGGCGCCAAAGGAGCCATAGCCAGTGACCACCGCCTCGAACCCATACATCTCCAGGAGCATGCCGATCCGGCTGCGAAGCTGGTCGCCGAGCCGGTTGATGCGGGCAACCTCGTCCGCGCCGAAATGCTCCAGGGCGGCGATGCCCGCAACCATCGTAACCGCATTCCCGTTGAAGGTGCCGCTCTGCCACAATGGCTGCTTCGAGAACGGGTCGAAAATGGACATCACCTCATCCGTGCCGCCAAATGCGCCGCCCGGAAGGCCGCCGCTCATGATCTTGGCGAAAGAAGTGATATCCGGGTAGATGCCGTAGTTCCCTTGCATGCCCCCCGGCCCGAGCCGGAAGGACATGACCTCGTCGAACATCAGCAAGGCGCCATGTTTGGTGGTCAGATCACGCAGGGCGCGCAGGAACTCCGGTTCAGCCGGGAGCATGCCCGCAGAGCCCATGACCGGTTCGAGGATGACCGCGGCGATCTCGGTGCCGCGCTCGGCAAAGATGCGTTCCGCTGCAGCCACATCGTTGAATGGGATAACGGCGACGGTCTGCAACCGGTTCTGCGGCACGCCAAGCGTGTCGATGGTTGCGATGGGCTCACCATCCGGTCCGGAATCGACCGATGGATGCATGGAGACTTCGAAATCGTCATAGGTGCCGTGGTAGCCGCCTTCCATCTTCACGATGAGTTCGCGGCCGGTGAACGCGCGGGCTCCGCGGATCGCCATCATGGTCGCTTCGGTGCCGGAATTCGTGAAGCGGACCTTGTCCACCGATTTCACGCGGCTGGTGAGGATCTCTGCCAGTCCGGCTTGTGCCTGGAGTGCGGCGGCGTAGTTCGTTCCCAGCTGCATCTGGGTCGTCACGGCGTCGGTGATGGGCGCGAAGGCGTGGCCGTGGATGAGCGATGTGTAGTTGTTCAGCACATCGATATAGGTGTTGCCGTCGAGGTCGGTGAGCGTGTACCCCGCTCCCTTGACGATGGTGAGCGGATACGGCGGGTGGAACGCCACCGTGCGAGTGTCACCCCCCGGCATGACGCCCCTGGCGCGCGCATACGCCTCTGCCGATGCCGAGGTGCGGCCAACGTACTCTTGCGTGATTTGTTCGGTGATCTCGGCCAGCTCTGGGCCGGTTCCGCTGCGTCGAGTTCCTTCGGCGACCATGTGAGATTCCTTTCTGGTGAAAGTCCAGGGTCCAGGGTCCAGAGTCCAGAGCACGCGGCGCGCGACAGTGGGCCGGTTTCTCGCTGGACTCAGGGTCCTGGGCTTCGTTTAGTCGTACTCTCCCGTGATCTGCACGAGCTCGATGAGGTTCTGGTAGGGGTCCCGCACGAAGAAACGCGGCCGGTTGGTGATCACGATCGTTTCCTCGACTGGAATTCCTCTCTCCGTCAGGTGGGCGCGAAGCGCGTCGAGATCGTTCACCTGCAAGCAAAGATGCTGCTGATTGCCGTTTGGCACAAAGTCGGGATCGGTGAAGCAGTGCACTTCGTCGCCGTCGGGTCCTGCCTCGAACCAGACTACGCCGCTCAGCGATGAGGGCGGTAGCTTTTCCGTCATGCCAAGCGCTTCCCCATAGAAGGCGCGAACGTGCTCAGCGCCATCCGCGGGCATGGGGACACTCGTGTGCTGCAATCGCGTTACGAAACCCACGTGAGAACTCCTGTCACACCGGTCAGTGACCGCGCGGGCCAGACGGCCGCTCGGCAACGATCACGGGTAAGATATCGCCGGTCACTATCCTAACGAACGGAGCAATCTCTTGTCCGAGCTTTCGTATCCGGAACCTTCAGGCCGCTTTCCCAATCTGTTCGTGAGCGCGCATCCGCTGGTGCGGCACAAGATCACGCAGCTGAGCGAAGCGCGCACGCCGACGGCCACGTTCAAGGAGCTGACGGACGAGCTGACGCAGTTCCTGCTCTATGAGGCCACGACCGATCTGCCGTTGAAACAGGAGATCTTCGAGACACCGCTGGAGCGGACGCAAGGGTCGGTGCTCGACTGCCGCATCGCGTTGGTGCCGATCATGCGGGCCGGGCTCGGCATGGTCGATAGCGCGCGCGAGCTGGTGCCGCATGCGACCGTCTACCACCTCGGGATCTATCGCGACGAGTTGACACATCATCCGGTGAGCTACTACCGAAAATTGCCGGAGGTGCTCCCCTACGACCTGACGATCGTGCTCGATCCGATGCTGGCCACCGCGGGTTCGGCATCTGCGGCGGTGCAAGAGCTCAAGAACCACGGAGCGAAGTGGATCAAGTTCGTTGGGTTGATTGCGGCGCCGGAAGGCGTGCAATTGATGCTGCACGAGCATCCAGACGTTCCGCTCCATGTCGCGCGACTCGACCGGGAACTGGACAGCAACAAGTTCATCCGGCCAGGGTTGGGGGACGCAGGGGATCGGCTGTTCGGCACGATGGAGTAAGGCAACGCCGGGCACGGAACCGGATCAGGAAACTACACGAAGAGCTGGTGGATGGCGTCCAGCTGCTCGGGGGTAATGCGTTCTTCGAGAAAGAGGTCGATCCCGGCATCGGCCAGGGAGCGGCGAAAGGCGAGCACCAGTTCCATCTCGGATTCGTTCAGGTCATAGCCGAACTGTCTCAGCGCGCCCTCCAGATCGTGACGGGCAACCGCGCGAAAATCGAGATCGGACATTGCCTGCTCAGCCAGTCGCTGAAGCACGTCGATGCGTACGTCGTCGCCGATATCTTCGATACGGAAAGTGGAATTCTCGGTCATGTTTGCCATCGTTCGCGCTGGTGCTTGACGGGGCGGCCGCAACGTTCTACGGTTTCATTCCCCGGTCCCGATAGTTTACATGCAGAGGGGTCTTTGCCCTGTTCCCTCAGAGGCCAATCTTATGCGCCGATTGCTTCCCTTCCGTGACCGCCCGACCGTCGAGCATCAGGTCTATGATCTCCCCGCCCGGGAATCGTGCGACCGCTGCGACGCGCTGCTGGAAGGAGCGCCCGACTTCACCCATTTTCGCATCTGCCCAGTTTGTGAACGCCACTTTGGCATCTCGGCCCAACGGCGGATCGAGTACCTGAGCGATCCGGGATCGTTCGAGGAACGGGATTCCGATCTCTACTCCACCGATCCGCTCGGGTTCGCGGACGATCTGGCCTATGCCGAACGGCTGCGGGAACAGCAGACGCGAACTGGCCGATCGGACGGGATGCTCGTGGGGACAGCGACGATCGGCGGCGAGCCGGTGGTGCTGGCGGTGCTCGATTTCACCTTCCTGGGCGGCAGCATGGGCATCGTCGTTGGTGAGCGCCTGGCGCGGGCGGCCGAGTTCGCGGCGAGCAAGAAACGCCCACTGATCGCGGTCGTTGCCAGCGGCGGAGCGCGCATGCAGGAGGGGATGTTCTCACTTCTGCAGATGGCGAAGACCGCTTCGTCGATTGCGATGCTGAAAGCGGAGGGGATTCCCTACATCGCGATCATGTGCGATCCGACCACGGGCGGCGTGAATGCCTCGTTCGCGAGCCTGGCAGATGTCATCCTGGCTGAACCAGAAGCCCTGATCGGATTCGCCGGTCCGCGAGTGGTGGAACAGGCGCTGGGTCGCCCCTTGCCGGAGGGATCGCATACGGCGGAGTTCCAGTTGTCGCATGGAATGGTGGACGCCGTGGTGTCGCGGCCTAACCAACGGAACTACCTCAGCGCGATGCTGCGCGCGATCCGGGAATCCGAGGTCGAACGATCAGACGCCACGCTTCCGGCTATTGCACCCGATGAGCGAACCGCATGGCAGATCGTCGAGTCGGCGCGTGCTGACAATCGCCCATCGACGAGGGACTACCTTTCGCGGATTTCCCCTGGATACGTCGAGCTTCACGGCGATCGCGAAGGCGGGGACGATCCCTCCATCGTGACGGCCCTGGGCAAGGTTGGCGGTCTCCCCGTAGCGTTCGTCGGGTTCGACCGGTTCGCCGACTCCGATATCGTCGGAGCGGCAGGCCGACCAATGCCGAACGGATTCCGCAAGGCACGGCGCATGTTCGACCTCGCCGAGCGGTGGTCGTTGCCCCTGGTGACCTTCGTCGACACACCGGGCGCATACCCCGGCATCGAAGCTGAAGAACTCGGGTTGGCAAGTGAAATCGCGCGCACGCTGGAGCGAATGAGCACGCTGGAGACTCCGACGGTGGCGGTCGTGGTTGGCGAAGGCGGTAGTGGCGGCGCGCTGGCGCTGGCGCTGGCTGACCGGGTCCTGATGCAGTCAGGCGCGTTCTTCTCCGTGATCAGCCCGGAAGGGGCGGCCGCCATTCTCTATCGGGACGCGCAACGCGCTCCGGAACTCGCGAATCGGTTGCGGATCACCGCCCCAGAGCTGGCCCGGTTCGGCATCGTGGATCAGATCGTGCCCGAGCCGGAACACGGGGCTGCGGCCGACATCGATTTGGCAGCCACCTATGTCGAATTGGCGCTGCTGGGTCAGCTGGAGGGGCTGCGCAAACGGCGTATCGGGCGTTTGATGAAAGACCGGCGCACCCGGTACCGAGAGTTCGGCACGGCCTTCATCAGCCGCAAACCGCCCGAACCCGCGAAACCAGTCGAAGGCCCAGAAGGCGCCAGCCTCACGGCATAGGTCTATTCCCACTCGCAGCGCCGCATGAGATTCCATGCGGCGTGCCTGTCTCGCCCAGATCGACGAGCAAGCCGTCATCACGACCGTGCCGGGACCTTCCTGGTTTCGCCGAGTGTCGGGCACTGAGCGAGGGCCGGAGAGCGTCACGCCCGGAACCATCGCTCCCTCACGCAGTCGGAGGGGAAGGTAAGCTTCCGGTATCGAAATGGCGGCGTGCAGGGAAGCAGGGAATCCGGGATGCTGAAGGCGAAGGAGACCACGCTGGAGCGAAATGTTCCGGCGGTGAAACTGGAAAACGACAAAGTCGAGATCACGATACTTCCAGACAAGGGGGCGGACATCTACCAATGGATCCACAAGGGGACCGGGGTGGATGTCATGTGGAAAAGCCCGTGGGGTCTGCGCAAACCGGGCGCCGGGATTCCGACCTCGTTCGACTCGAGCGTCACCTGGATCGAATGGTATCCAGGCGGTTGGCAAGTGCTCTTTCCCAGCGGGGGCGGTCCATGCCACTACAAGGGCGTCGAGCTGAGCTTTCACGGCGAAGCCTCCAGCATGTTCTGGGATGTTGCCGATCTGGGAAGCAATGAGCACGAAGCCTGGGTGCGACTGACCACCACCCTGGCGCGCAGCCCGTTCACGCTGACGCGCGACATCGTGCTCGACAAGGACGCAACCTCGTTTCTGCTGCGTGAAACGGTCCGCAACGATGCAGGCGAGCCGATGGACTATGTCTGGGGGCATCACCCGGCGTATGGAGCTCCATTCCTGAGCGAGGATTGCCGGATCGATACCAATGCGCGCACCTTGCGCGCTGATGACGTCTACGATCCGCCAACGTGCCCCTGGACGCCTGGCACGGTGTACCGCTGGCCAACGACCGAGCGAGATGGCGCAACGGCCGATCTGAGCGTCGTACCTGGAATCGGTGAGGCGCGTGGCTCGATGGGCTATCTGGAAGACTTCGATGAGATCGCCTGGTATGGGATCACCAACACCAGGCTTGGCATCGGCGCCGGGTTGGCATGGCGCACCGAAGACTTCCCCTACGCCTGGTTCTGGCAAGAACTCCATGCGTCACCCGGATTCCCCTGGTACAAACGGGTCTACGTCATGGCGATCGAGCCGAGCACGACGAACGTTGGTCAGGGGCTGGTCGCGGCAATCGAGAAAAACGGCTCGCACCGGACGCTGCAACCAGGGGAGAGCCGCACCGCCGAGATTCGCGCGGTGCTCTATGACGCGACGACCGGGATCTCCGGCATCGATATGGACGGGAACGTACGCTCATGAGTCAGGTATCCGGTGTTTGGGATGTGACGATCGGCCTGGAGTCCGATCCTTTGCGCGATCTGGCGGAGTTCCGTACCTGGGCCAATGGGCTCGACCACCCGGAAGGGGTCGCTGAGGGACCGGACGGCACGATCTATGCCGGGGGCGAGCTGGGCCAGGTCTACCGCATCGCTCCTGACGGGACAGCGCAGCAGATCGGCATGGTGGACGGGTTCGCCCTTGGGCTTGCGCTCGATGCGGACAGCAACGTCTACATCTGTGAGACGAGTACCCATTCGGTCAAGAAAGTGACTCCGGAGGGCGTCGTGTCGAATTACACGAGCGGCGTCCCGGGGAGAGCGTTCGTCAATCCGAACTATCCGGTGTTCGACGCCGAGGGCAATCTGTACATTACCGACTCCGGGCACTGGGGCGGGAAGGATGGGTGCATTTTGGTCGTGCGCCCCGATCGAACGACGGAGCTGTTCAGTGAAGGTGTGCCGGCGTTCCCCAACGGTCTGGCGCTCAGCCCGGACGGACAGTGGTTGTATGTGGTGGCATCGGAATTGCCCGGAATCGTGCGCGTGGCGATCGAGCCGGATGGCTCGGCTGGGACAGTGGAAACGGTAGTGGAGCTCCCGAAAAACGTCCCGGACGGAATCGCCTTCGATGCCGAGGGGACGTTGTACATCGCCTGCTATGCCCCGAGCGTGGTCTATCGGTTCGGCACCGACGGAGTTCTGGACGTGCTGGGGTACGACTGGCAGAACACGCAACTGGCCGCGCCGACGAATATCGCGTTCACCGGTCCGCAACGGACCACCATGGTGATCGGCAGTCTCTCCCGGTGGCACTTGACGACGATCGAGATGGAGATTCCCGGTCTGCCAATGCGCTTCCCGAAACTGGGATGAGGATCGCAAAGCGAACATCAAAGGAAAGCGACTCATGACGACACGACTCGTTCATGTTGGGGTGCGAGCAACGAACCTGTCCGAAACGCTGCGGTTCTGGCGGGACGCACTCGCGCTCGCAGTGGTGCAGGAGTCGGACGTGCATTGCGACTTGACCGACGGATGGAGCAACTTCCGGATCTTCCAGCATAACGGTCCAGACCGGCCAGCACATGTCTCCGGCATGCTGGACTACCTGCACATCGGCGTGCTTGTCGATGACCTGGCGACCGCGGCGGAACGGTTGCAGGGATTGGGATTCGAGATCATCTGGGATGTTGTGGATGGCGGCAAGCCATACGACCCGTCCAATCCGCCGACAGAGTCATTCAAGGTTGCTGATCCCGACGGCATCGTGGTGGATGTCTCGGCAAATCCTGACCAATGGCCCGGGGTCGCAGGGCCGACCACGCAGCTCTCTTGACCGCGGCCCTATTCACCAGGTTGAGGTCCTGGGAAATGGCTAGTCTGCGCTGACAGGACCCGATGAATTCAACCCTTCGGGTTCGGAAGACGGTCCACTGGATCATTGGCGAATATGGATTCGGTGAACCCCAGATGCAGCGGTCGGCGCCAACGTCACCGCTTCCTTGGTAAACCGTTGAGGCGTTGCAAATGCAACGGGACAGGCATTCGTTCCTGAAGCCCGACCGGGTATCAATGGCGGCACAGCGATCTGGTCTTCGCAACAGTTCCCGGGACGACGATTGGTCCGAGCAATAGCTATTGAAGGCTGAGGCATCTCTTGAGCGAAGCCGAGCTTCCTCCATGCGGCTTCACTGCGCTACGGCACAACTGCGCGCCCCTCTTGCTGGCTGCTGGCGTTCCAATGCGCTCAGTCATGGAGCAACTCAGTCACAGCCAGATGATTCTCACGGCCATGGCAGCCCGTTAACGCTGATCGAAAATGCAGATGCGCAAGAGCGGGCGGAGTCCGGGATATGACAGGGAAACGGCGCGACGCTTGCGGCCTGTGCACGTGGCGAGGAAGCGCGCTACAAAGTAGACTGATTTCGGCCCGCCCCGACACAAACCTCCATGCCAACCGGGCCGAACGACTGGTGCCACGTGACCCAGCCCTCGTACTTGCTCTCAATTCACTAGCCGAAATATTTCCGTAATCGCTGATTGCCGCCTGACCACAGGAGTTCTTGGTTCCCGACAATCAAGAGCCCACGACATTGTAAAAGCTGGCCATAAGTGCTGAAAGCTGGTGCATTGTGGGGTTCGCTGGCGATCTCTGCTTGGGTAGGTTCGTCAAAGGCCTTCGGCAACAGGATCGCGGACTCTGGCATTGATGATCCGAAGTGGCTCCGTGATGACGACGAACTGGAGTCGGTTTCTCAACAGCACTGTCTCGGCACGGGTCCATTCGGTAGGAGCGGCAATCATCGCAATTGCTGCTCTGCAGGTAGTGGAAATCCTAGTCGCTTGGGTTGACCGTTGGCGCACTATGACCGGCGAGCTGCGTGATCCGACGAACCCGGATTCACCTGCTCCCATCTCTCACTGTCGGTGACGCTGACGAATCCGGGTGCAATTGTTCGCCACGGAGGCCGAAAATAGCCGCAATCGGGAACGGCGCAGAAATCGTCGATCAGATGACTCGCGAAGCGTTGGAGATCGCTTGGTTCGGTCGTCGTGAGTATTCTACAATATGGCTGGCTGCATCCGAGCGGCGTGACAATGCAGGTCGCCCGTGACCTAGTAAGAGGCAGGGAATACAGGGGGTTGGCGGCCTTTTCCAAGCCGCAAGCCTCAGTCAGGGTTCGCATCGATCATCCCGTATTTTCAATGGATGGATGTTGAGCCGGGTTTTTGGGACGTACGTAGCAATGCGGATGGAAAAGGGTCGGGGGTGGGTTCAGGAGCACCGTCCCAGCAACACGTCATTCCCGTCTACTCACCGTTTGAAGTCCAACACGGCCACCCGGCAATGCGAAACAGCAGGTTTATTTGACCCCAGGCGCACGATGACAAGGAATTCCCCAGGCGTGGTGCCATTCGAGCAAGGTCAACTCCACTTTCACCCTATCTGGCGGGTGTTCCTGCAAGGTCGGTATCTTGGGGAGAGCAGGCCTTTGGTGCCGTTCAGGAAGCCCGAAATCCGAAGAGGTGGCGACCCTAACCGACCCTTGCAGGTTCCAGTAGATCGATCATGGACATTGTGCCCGCGTTTTTAACGAAAAGGCGGTGCTGTGAGGCGGTACCGCCGCAGGCCCGATCCGGAGTCTATGACCGTCAGAGATCGAAAAACCTAGCAATCATGCGGCTTTCTGGTAGTGACCCCGGGACTCGAACCCGGAACCAACGGATTAAAAGTCCGGTGCTCTGCCATTGAGCTAGAGGGTCGTGCGTCCTCCGACGCGCGTGCGGATGCTACCGCGAACCAGGCCGGCCTATCCAGCCGATTGCAGCATTCCAGATGCTATCGCTGGCGTTTGGGCCGTTGCGGAGCGAGCGAGGTCGCCGCTCCGGCTGCCAGAGCCGCAAGACCGAGCAACATCAACAGCGTGGTATTCGCGAATCGATCGGTCCCCTCGCCCGTTGCGGGGAGCGTGGACACGTTCGCCAGCGGATTCATCGTGAGATTCCGTGTGGAACCCTGAGGGCGCGAATGGCGCACTCGTGAAACCACCGCCGTTGCCGAGGGCATCGCCGCTTCCGATGGACCCGCCGCCACCGGAAGGATTGCCATTCTCGCCGCCAATCGAACCCGGGTTCGGGCCCGGCTCCTCGGGCTCTTCCGGCACGTAGGACGGTTCTTCGCATCCAAAGGCCGCAATCTGCACGGTGTCACCGGCGGCGATGGTGAAGCCATTGCGCGCATCGGCGCCATTTGCAAAGAGCGCGCAACCGCTGGACGACGAGAGTGAGTAAGTCCCCGGCACCAGGTTGGTGAACGACAGCGATCCGTTGCCGCCGGTGGACGCGGTGGAAACGACATTGCCGCTGCCATCGAGAAGCGACACTACTACGCCAGCGCCGGCGCGGCCGCATCCAGTCGTCCAATTGCCCCAGGTGGTGGGGTTCACAACGCCTGACCGATTCCGAACACCAGTACAGACTGGCCGAAATCGCTCCGGAAAGAATCGTGCTGTTGATGGACGCGGTGACCGAATCGCCTTCGGGCACATACACGGCCGCGGATGCGCCCGTCGGCCCGTCGGTGACCACATAGTCGCCAGCCGCAACTTCCACGGAGGTCGCCCCGTCTTCGCCGAGGTCGATGACCAACGGCGCGGCGCCTCCCTCAGAAGAGGCCACGCTGACGCTTCTGTCGCTCGGAACGCAGCTGGCGTTGTTCGGACCACCGCCGATGGTAATGAAGGTTCCTTCGGCGCCTTCCGCGCAGTCGAAGCGTTCGATGGTCAATGTGCCCTTGGGGCCAGGTACATAGTCGACAGCCAGGACGATCGTCGTTGCTCCAGCCACCACCTCGAGATCAGCGGATCCGTTTGCGTTCGAAATGGTGTAGGAACCAACCGGAACCGTCCCAATCCAATTGCCAGCGCCATCAGTGACGACCGAATACGTTCCACCCGCGCCAGCAACGGTGAGGCTCGCGCCGGCACGCGGCTCACAGCCAAGCCCGGCTGCTTGCATGGCGAGCGGCCCAACAACGATGAACTGCGTGCGCGCTTCACCAGAGGTGGGGCACTGGCCATTGGAGATCTGGAGTCGGCCTGCCGTGCTCACCTGGATATTGACGATGTAGGCAGAGGCGCCATCGCTGGCTGCAACCGAGGCCGACCCGTTGCCATCGGGCACAAATCCGCTCGGAAGCGTGCTCTGGTCCTCGGTGAACGTAACCGTTTCACCTTCCGGCGCATCGAATGAGGCGACACCGGAACCGTTGGTAGTGCTTGCGCCGATTGGGCCGCCCTCTGACGAGGCCGAAACGCCAACGCCGGCAGCGGGCCCACAATTGCCGTCGCTTCCGGGATCGCCACCGCTATAGCCGCTCGAGCAGGTGTAAATCGTCACCGACACACTCACTGCCGCAGCTTCCACGCTTTCGGTGGGACTCGCGGTTGGGCTCGCTGCGCTTGTCGGGCTTGCGGTTTCGGTGGGGCTCGCTTCGGCCGTTGGACTGGCCGTCTCGCTCGTTTCCGGTGTGGGTGTCCCTTCACCGGTCGAAACACCCGAGTCGTTGTCGTCCCCAATACCGCCGGACGACTCCGTTGGGGTGGCAGTTTCGCCATCACCCGCTGTTTCGGTCGAAGCCACACTCGGTTCTTCGGTGACGACCGGTTCCTCAGAGATTCCCGTGCTGGACTCATCGCCGATCGAGACGACGCCCTCGACGGTTGCCGTTGGCGCAGGAACAGGTGTGCCGTCCGACTCCTGAGCGATTGCCGTGGCCGCCCAGCCCGAACTCAGGACCGGGGATCAAGGAGAAGCACGCCAAGCCAGCGCAATGTGTTCGATCGGCTCATCATGTGAACGATTTCCCGGCGCCCGGGTGGGTGCCCAGTTTCGCCGTGCTGAGTGCGGAACACTCCCAAGTCGATAACAGCGTCGAGGAGCACGCGCTTCCTCGGAGCGATCGGGAAGCGAACGCTGCCCTCCCCACGTCCATCCTACCAGCGGGGAAAAGTGCAAACAAGCCTTTCATCGCTGGCCCCTTCCGGTTCGCACGCGGACACGGGACCGTCGCGCCCGCTCGTCGTGCTCGCGGCGCACGTGAAGCATGACCGCGATGACACCTGCGGTGGTCGCCGCCATGAGGATGAGCAAGAGGATTCGCATGGTCGAAGCGCCCTGTCCGGCATCCGTGCCAGTCGAGGGCAGTGCCTTGATCGAACCGATGACCTCGTCATTGGTCGGAGTCGAAATGTCACCCGGTGTCGGCTCGACCGGCGGGGTCGGATTCACAGTTGGGATCGGTGTCGGGGTCGGTGGAAGAATTCCGGCATCCCCGGAAACACCGTCTCCACCATTGCCGCCATCACCGCCTGCTCCACCGTCGCCACCGGAAGCATCACCGCCAATGGCCGTGCCACCATCGCCTCCGGCACCGGCTCCGCCGGCTGCGTCGGCGCCGGTTGCGTCGCCGCCATCACCAGCAGCGTTTCCGCCACCGGTGACACTCTGACCAGTCACATCGCCACCAGAGGCGTTTCCACCAGATCCGTTGCCACCGGTCGCGTCGCCGCCGTTGGAATCTGCCTGACCGTCAGACGAACCAGCGTCCGCGCCAGTTCCGTCGCCGCCAGCCGAACCAGTGGCATCCGTGACCGAGGAAGCGTCACCGCCGGAGACACCTTCGAGTTCCGCCGAGCCACCGGTATTCGTGTCTCCATCGACAGCGCCGCAGTTGCTCAAGCCAACCGAGCCGCCGTTTCCGCCATTCGCGCTGGAGCCCGTGCTGGCCTCGCCACCGTCGCCGGCGTCTCCGCCATTCGAATTGGTCGTCGTACATCCAGTCGCCAGGGAAACGACTGAGCCGCTTTCGAGAATGAAATCGGAAAGATCCGTATCGCTACTGGTAGCAGTTCCACCCAGAATGGTCGTCTCGGCGTTGCCAGCCGTGCCGGCTCCGCCATTCGCATCTCCACCCTCGGCGGCGTTGCCTCCTGTGGCCGGACCGCCAGTACCGTCACCACCGTGAACGATCTCGCCCGTCGTAGCGCCGCCGGTGACCTCCCCGGTCGCTTCACCACCGTCGCCAGCGTCGCCGGATCCGGCGGTCCCATCGGCGCCGGTCCCGTCACCCGCGTTGGCGTTGGCATTCCCTGTCGTTGCTGGCGCGCCATTGCCTCCCGTGCCACCAGAACCGCCGTTGCCGCCAGTGCCATTGCCGGAGTTGGAGGACGTGCCGTCGCCCCCTTCGACCGATCGATCGATGTTGCCGTTGCCAGGAGAGGTGGCCGCATCCGAATCGGCATCCGCGCCATCGTGACCGAGCGCATCGCCAGAGACGCCGTCTCCACCGTCGCCAGCGTCGCCGCCGGCGCCACCGTTTCCAGCGTCCGCGGAACCACTCGCTGCTGTGCCACCGGTTCCGCCCGTTCCCGCGCCGCCGGTACCCGCGCCACCTTGGCCTGTACCACCATCGCCACCGAGGTTGCCGCCGCCTGTGGCGTTTCCGCCGGTGGTGGAACCGCCTGTCGCTGTCCCACCGCTTCCCGCGCCTCCGGTCGCAGATCCAGCATTCGAGCTGCCTGCGTATCCATTGCCGCCGGCGGCATCGCCTCCGGTGCTCGATCCGACCGTTGAACTTACAGTGGCGTCACCAGAGCTCACCGGACCGATGGCCGCATCCCCGGCACTCTCCCCGCCGCCGGTCGTGTCTCCACAACCTGACCCGCCACCGGCGCCTCCTGTGCCACCACTGGCAGTGCCACCTGTATCCGCATTGCCGCCCGATCCGGCCGCGCCGCCGGCGCCTCCAGTTACCGCGCAGCCATCCGTGACCGAAACGACCGCCAGCGTATCGCCGCCAACCAAGATGCCCAACGCGATAGCTTGTCCTGGGGTCAGGACTTCCTGTTCGACCAACGTCGACAGCAGATCGCCCGGAGCAATGTTGCCGGTGGAGGCAGTGCCCCCGATGACATTGCCTGTCGTTGCCGTACCACCTGTGATATCGACAGTGACATTGCGTCCGGTGGCGACTCCGCCGCTGGCAGAACCGGCATCCGAAGCGTTGCCGCCCGTCGCGATTCCTCCAACTCCGTCGCCCGCGGTGACATCGCCGCCGATCGTCTCGCCGCCAGCTGTGTTGCCAGTGGCATTGCCACCGTTGCCGCCAGTGCCATACCCACCAGCGCCGTTTGCGCCCGTGCCAACTCCGCCACCAGCGGAAGCATCGCCGCTACTGGCTTCCGCCCCGGCGCCGCCAGCTCCCGCGGTTCCTGCTTGTCCACCAGTGGCAGTTCCGGTAGTCGCATTGCCACCGCTGCCGCCAGCTGCGTCCGCATTTGGATCGAGCTCGATTACCGCCGCATCGGCCGTGGCATCGCCTCCGTCGCCGGCAGTGGCTTCGCCAGAAACCGCGTCGCCACCGTCGCCACCAGATCCACCAGCACCTCCGGAGCCACCGGTCGCATCACCTGAGGTAGCCGTGCCGCCATCCCCGCCTGTACCGGCGCCACCGGTTCCCGAGCCGCCCGTGCCAGAACCGCCCGCACCTCCGATATTGCCGCCGCCACTGACGTCACCACCGGTGGTCGCTCCGCTCGAAGCGCTCCCACCGCTGCCGGCTCCGCCAGTCGCGCTGCCGCCAGATGCATTGCCAGCTGTCGCGGAACCACCAGTTGCATTGCCACCGGTGCTCCCGTCGACATCAGTGGCGGAGGATGCCGTGCCAGCCGAAACCGCGTCATGTGTAGCCGTTCCAGCCGTGTACCCACCGCCGCCAGTTTCGCCGCAGTTGGCCGCGCCACCGCTTCCACCGGCTCCGCCGTTGGCAGACCCGCCAGATTGGGCGTCGCCGCCGATACCGCCATCCGCGCCGGCTCCGCCGGTCGCCGAGCAGCCGTTCGTCAGGACGAGCATGTCACCCTGGATCGCGCTGCCACCGGTCGCGTCGCCGCCGACGAGAACTGCTGTTGTTATGTCATTGGTCACTGCGCCGCCAGTGGCGTTCCCTCCGGTAGCGTCGCCACCCAGGCCAGTTTGGCCAGCGGTGGCCGCACCGCCGGTACCGTCGCCGGCCACAGCGTTGCCGCCCTTGGTCGCGCCGCCGGTGGTGTCGCCGATCTTCGTGCCTGCTGCCGATACCGGCCTCCGGATCCGTCGCCGCCAGTGCCGGAGCCGCCATTTGCAGCCGCATTCCCGGTCGTCGCGTCACCACCAGCCCCGCCGGTGGCGCCTGCCGACCCGTTCGCAGCGTTGGCCGCGCCGGATGATGCACTTCCACCGTTGCCACCGGATGCCACAGCATTGGAAACGGCATAACCACCGCTCGCGGAGGCCGATGCGTCAGCATCTCCGCCGTTTCCGCCGAAAGCATCGCCGCTCCATGCGTCGCCGCCCTCGCCGCCTGATCCGCCTGCTGCCCAAGCCGCCAGGCGTCGCGTCTCGACAGACCAGCGTTACCCACCAGACCCACCGGCGCCAGCGCCGCCTGAGCCAGTTCCTCCGGTTCCATCACCGCCGCGGCCACCCTGGTTGTTACCACCGGACGTGTTTCCGCCCTGCGTATCGCCAGATGCGGCCGCTCCGCCTGATCCAGCGCCGCCGGTGGCATCCCCACCGTTCGAGTCGCCAGCAGTCGCGTTGCCGCCGGTTGCGTCTCCACCGATGCTGGCGCCAACGGTCGTCTCACTGGTCGACGACCCACCAGTGACATCTCCATGGGTTGCGCCGACATCTGCTGTGCCGTTGCTTCCGCCGTCAGTCGCTTCACAGGAAGCCCCGCCGCCGGCTCCGCCAGCGCCACCTGTCGCGAACGATCCGCCCTGAGCGGTCCCGCCACCGCCGCCGTTTCCGCCAGCTCCACCTTCGGCCTGGCAGCCATCGACGATCGAGATGACATCGCCGCCTTGCGCGTAGCCCGCGACCGCATCGCCTCCCTGGACAGTGGGGGTTTCATTTTGTCCCGGTCCGACTGTTGTGCTTGCCGAACCTGCCGTGGCGTTTCCACCGGTTGCGGCGCCGCCATTCTGAGCGTCGCTGGCCGTGGCAGTGCCGCCGGTGCCGTTGCCGCCAGTGGCGTCACCACCGGTAGTCAGACCACCATATGTCGAGTCCGATTGCGTCGCCGCCATCACCACCGGTGCCTACTCCGCCGATGCCGTTGCCGCCAGTGCCAACGCCGCCATTTGCCGAGGCAGCCCCTGCTCCGGCGTTTCCACCGGCTCACCCGCGCCACCAGCGCCACCATCTCCCGGATCGACTGCGCCGGACGTCGCAGAACCGCCATCGCCGCCGGTCGCGGTCGCCGAGGCATCACCGCCCCAGGAGCCAATTGCGCTGGAAACGGCATCACCACCATCTCCGGCAATGGCATCGCCAGAAATACCGGTTCCTGCCGAACCACCGGCTCCGCCAGCGCCTCCGGCGCCGGCCGAGGCAGCCCCGCCGGTCGCGGTTCCACCTGATCCACCGGTTCCCGTTCCGCCGAGTCCAAGACCGCCGGTCCCGTCGCCGCCGTCACCGCCTCGATTGACACCGCCATCGATACCGCTGGTGGTGGCTCCGGCAACCGCGTCGCCGCCCGAACCTGCGCCGCCGGTGGCATTCCCGCCATTCGAGGCGCCGCCTTGCGCCGAACCGCCCGTGGCCGATCCGCCAGTGTTGCCAGCAACCTCGATCGTCGAAGTGGCATCTCCACCGGTGGTGTTTCCGTGCGTGGCGCTGCCGCCATGATTTGCCTCGTTGTAGGTTGCGCCGCAAGAGGCAGCGCCACCCGCGCCTCCTGCTCCGCCATCGGTAACCGATCCGCCGGTTGCCGTGCCACCAGAGCCGCCATCGCCGCCCTGGCCGCCAGCGGAATCGCAACTATCGGTCCACGTGTAGACACTTCCGCCATCCGCGACCGTGCCACCCGCATTGGATGCGCCGCCGCTTTGGACCCAGTCGCCCTGGACCGTCGTTGCGCCATCGCCACCGGTACCATCGCCGCCGGTGGCGCTTCCGCCATCCGCGCCATCACCGGCAAGCGCGTCGCCTCCGGCGCCATTTCCCGCAGTGGCATTTCCGCCGACAGCATCTGCGCCAACGGTGTCGCCTGATGCGTCTCCACCGCTTCCCGCGGTCCCATCACCGCCGGTACCGCTGCCAGCATTGGCGCCGCCACCAGTCGCAGAAGCATTGCCGCCCACTGCGCTGCCGCCGTCGCCCCCGGAACCACCCTGTCCTGCGATCGCAGGTGTTACCGTACCCGCCGAGGCGTTTCCGCCCGATCCAGCGGTAGATTCGGCATTGGCAGAGCTGCCCTTGCGGTACTCGATTCATATTCAGAGGTGTCGCCATCGTCACCGGTCGAGACCATGCCGCCGACCGCGATGGTCGCCAGACCAGGGCTGCCGCCATTTCCGCCGGAGCCGCCGGTTCCGTCACCGGCATTGGCCGTGCCGCCAGAGCCAGCGTTGGCGCTGCCAGCGATACCGAGCCCGCCAGTTGCCTGGCCAGCTTGCCCACCGACATTGCCTCCGCCGATCGTGGAACCGCTCGTGGCAGCGCCACCGACCGCCGCCCCGCCAGAAGCGACGCCCCCGACCGCAGCGCCGCCGTTGGAATCGCCGCCAAACGCGGAGCCGCCATGGCCGTCGCCGCCAGTATTCGATGTACCTGTCGCTATTGAGACCGCAGTACCGGCACGGAAGTCCCCGGCCGAAGCCGAGCCACCCGTGTTTCCATCCCCAAAGACAGAACCACTCGACGCCGCCCCGCCTGTACCCGCGCTGCCGCCGTTCGAGGAGCTTCCGCCTGAGCTCGATCCGGCTCCGCCCCCAGTTCCGCCAGCGCCTGTGGTGGCACTTCCGCTACTCGCAATACCAACGGCACTGCCCCCTTGCGTGGCCGTGCCAGCGACGACGACATTCCCGGACGATGCCGTTCCACCGGTAACGCTGCCATTCGCGTTACCACCTATTCCATCGCCTCCAACGGCATTGCCGCCGGTACCAGCGTTGCCGCCGGTGCTGTTTCCGCCGGTGGCATTTCCGCCAGTTGTGGAGCCACCCGTCGCGTCACCACCAACAGTGCCCCCAGAGGATCCGCCGGAATCGCCTCCGGTGGCGTCGCCCCCGGTCGCATCGCCACCCGTGGCATCGCCTCCGGTGGCATCACCGTCTCCCCCGGTTCCGGTGCCGGAGTCACCGCCGTCCTGATTCAGTTGAAGCGTGGCTGACGAGATGTTGCCCAGCCCGGCGAGTGTCGGGTTTGCGAAGAAAAGCGTGCTCAGAACGATCAAAGCAGCGGCGAGCACCCGGAAAACATCGCGGCGAACGACAAACGCCGCGCCCCGGATGCGCACTCCCTGGCTACGCTTCGAGCCCCTTGCCAAAATCCGTTCCGACCTTCCGTTCGCGTTCGGGACTGCAGTTTCCCGAGTCCGCGGGTGCAAGGGCCGCAAGAACACAACGAGCCGTTGGGCGCATTCACGCCCTCCGGCTACGTCTTATCCCCGCCTTCCCGCACCGTCGACCATCGTAGTTCGTCCCATTCGACCAATCGCGGCACCCTTTCGGACGCCTGACTACTCGAATCGGGTGATTGCATCCTCCGTGCACCAAGAGGATACCTTGTGAGTGTTCGTGCACAACGCACGGAGGCGCGGCTCTTGTCCAATCGCTATTGCCAGGAACCGATCAATGCTGCGCCCGAACCTCTCACGAGCATCTTATCGGCATGCGCCCGGTATTGCAATAAGCGACCACGGTCGGAGAACCAGTCTGGGCAACGTCCGGGAGCGATTGAACGCAATTCCACAGCAAACCGATCGGGGCCCTGCTTCGTTCAACTGGAATAGGGTAGTGTTGCGGTTCGTTCGTTTGGAACGCCGGCGCTGCTTGCCCAAACGGACCGTGGCGCGAAGCCGGCGCGCACTGTTCTGTGTTTATGTTGGGAGGATTCCTATCATGCAATTTCGGCTCTTGCGCCGACTTGCGCTCATCGTACTGTTGCTGGCGATCTCCCTGGCCGGTCACCAAGTCCATCCCTCGGCTGCACAGGAAGGCGAAAATCCGGGCATTCTGATCGACGCGACACTCGACGCGGGCGACTATCCTGTGGCGCCTGCGTTCGTGCGCTTGCTGCGCATCACGCTCGAACCCGAAGCCAGCAGCCCATTGCACACGCATCCTGGACCGGAGATCGTTGTGGTGGAACGCGGAACGTTGACGGTCCAGGTTAATGGCGCGGCCGAACTCATGCTGGCCGGAGATCGTCCTGCAGAAGGAACTCCTACCGCAGGGGAGTTGGCGCCAGTAGGCTCCGAATTCGAGATGACCGTTGGCGACCAACTGGTTTACTTGCCGCAGACGCCGATGACGTTCCGCAATGCCGGTTCCGAGACCGTCTCGCTCTTGACGGTAGTGCTGCTTCCGGCTGGGCATCAACACCCACCCGGGGTTACCTATATCAACGGGCAACCCGATGCCGCGGCGTTCACTGGTGTGACCCCCCAGGTTCTGGGCGATGGCGTGGCATCTTCGATGCCGGCAAACGGGATTCGGGTCGTGGTGGACAAATTGGCGCTCGATGAGGGCCAACCGCTCCCTGCCGAATCGAACCAGACGATGCTCTCACTGCAGCAGGGCGGGCTCGACTTCACGGTGTTGGGTGGCAAGGTACAGGTCTCGCGCGGGGCAACACCCGGTCCACAACCAGACACCGCGCCCGGTACAGAAACCAATTTGGCAGTCAATGACGCCGTTTTCTTTCCGCTCGGAGTGAAAGAAGCGCCTCGCCCGGAGAACGATGGGCCACTCTCCTTCCTTCGCCTGTCGGTCGAGCCCGCAAGCCCCGAGAGTGAGCCGACACCATCGGGCGACGGTGTGGGCGAGATTCAGGTGACCGGCACAGAGGTGACTCCAGAACCCGGCGACGAGACTCCGGCAGCAGGCGGCACGCCGTCTGCGGGCGCGACGCGGACTCCAGACGCGAAATCGACGCCCAGCGCCACGGCCACACCAAGCGGACCGCAAGAAGGCGACTCGGTGTCCGTCAATTCAGACGGCGTCAATATGCGCGCATGCGCGAGCACTGAGTGCGAAGTCGTCACGCAGGTGTTCTTCGGTCAAACCGTGACGATCACCGGACCGTCCGAGGATGACGGGGAGTATGTTTGGTGGCCGGTTTCGCTGGACGACGATCCGTCCATCACCGGCTACATCGCTCAGGACTTTCTCGATCTGCCGGAATCGGGCGAGTAGCTTCGCAGGAGATTGGCGGCCTGTCATCACCGGATCGGTCGCCAATCTGCGCAAGTCTGGTAGCATCCGGCGTGCCGCGATCCGCGGCTCGTGTCCCCGCGACTGATTTTTGCCGGGCGGGATTGTTCTCCGCCCCTATTCGAGGTTGACCACGATGCTCAAACGACGGTTGAGAACCATTGCCCTCGCGGGCGCGCTCACATTGGCCGGCGCGATACCGCTCCTTCCTGCGGCGGCGACCGTTCAGCCGAGTTACGACACGATCAGGATCACGAATGGCGGCGAGGCTACCCTTTACGAGGTGTCGATCGACTGGTCCCCGCTTGTGATCAACCTGCCAGACGGTGGAGCCTGGGGCTTCTTCACCGCGCAGCTCCGGCTGCCGACCGAACCTGGCGCGAACCCGCTCCTCTCCAACCGAAAGCTCTTTGCCACACGGTTCGATCCGGGAACGGGCAACTGGCAACCGGCGTTCGCGCTCCCGGGCGAGGTCGCGTTCGGTCCCACCGGCGTGGTGGACGGCGCCGGCACAACCCACCTCGTTTACACCATCCGCGGTTCTCTGGACCCGACCTCGTTCTCGACCCTGGTCTACATGACCGTCGACGATGCCGGGAACTGGAGCCAGCCATCGGTGATCGTTTCCAGCGAGACTGCCGGCCATCAGTTGAGCCCAGACCTGACGATCGATAGCGATGGCGGGCTCCACCTGGCCTGGCAAGACCAGCGGGGTGTTTCCGACGAGCTGCGCGCGGCGGATCCGTCGAACGCCGATGTCTTCGTGAGCGATCTCAACCCGGATGGCACCTGGTCAGAGCCGGTGCAAGTCAATCAGCGGCCAGATGACGCGACCAACGCGAGCCGCCCTCAGCTTGTTGCCGATGGCGACCGGCTGATCGCTGTCTGGTCGGTCTATAACACTGAGGTTGGCCTCAACACTGCAACCACCCTGATGTGGAGCGAGCGGCCGATTGGAGATTCCGCCGCATGGAGTGAACCGCAGGCGATTTTCGATCGCGGAAGCGATCTGATCGGCGGCCGGTTCCTCGACATGGCCGACGACCCATCCGGTGGCGTGACCCTGGTCTACGGCCGTCGCACAGAGGAGGCAAATCAACTCTACCTGCAGCGCCTCGATCAGGACAGTGACAGCTGGAGCGAAGCCGCAATGATCGCATCCGGTGACCGGGGCAGCTATCCACGCATCGCGGTGAGCACAGACGGCACCACCTATGTGGTCTACAACCTCGGCAGCGGTGTCTCGGTCAAAGTTGGCGCGCTTGCCATCGCGGCAGGGCAAACCGTGGCTGGCGCCGAGGAGTCGCTGACGGCTGGCGAGGAAGGCATTCAGGGCATCGCGACCGTTTCGGTCGATACGCTGGGCCGACCGTGGGTGATGTATTTCCATCAGCCGCTGCAGCAACCAGTGGAAGAAGCGCGCGTGCTTCGCTCGGCGCAGATATCGAGTGCTCCGGCTGAGGAAGTTGCCGGCGAGGCCACACCGGTCGCCGAGACCGAGCCAGCTCCTGAGGCATCGCCGGAGAGCTAGTTTCCGGAAATCCCGCTCATTTCGAAGTTGCGTACAACGGTCCCGGACGATGTCCGGGACCGCTTGCGTTCAGATGGACCCACCGGTAAACTGGGTCTCGGTCTCCCGTGAACGGGGAACGTGAATCCGCGCCTGCAAGGCAACGGTTCACACAGGGATGGGTAGGTCTTTGATACGTACAGAGAGCCGCACATCACGTTTGATTGCAGCGGTTCTTTCCGTTGTTCTGGCGATCGGTCTTTTCGCTCCTGTCGTGCGTGCCGACGAGATCGGCGAAGGAGCGGGAACATCGGTCGACGCAGCTGCGATCGTCGGCAATGATTCCGCGTCGGTAACCACCGGCGGCGGGCATACTGGCGGGAACGGCTTCGGCGCGAACGCGGAGGGCGGCGCCTCGACCGGCGGTGACGCCACGGGTGGCGCTGCAAACGGCGGTCCCGCTCAGGGTGGTCCGGTCACCAGCGGGAATACCTCCGGCAAGCCGGCGGGTCAGGGCCAAAATGTCGCTGGCATCGACGGCGTCGATGGCAACCTTCTTCCTACATCCACGACTGACAACGGAACGCTTGTGTCGATTTCCGCCGCGGACGGCGGAGATGGCGCATCCGGCACCGGTGGTACCGGCGCAAACGGCGCGGCTGCCATCGGTGGCGATGCGACCGGCGGCAATACCCGCGGTGGCAACGCCACCGGCGGCAATGGAACTGCCGGCAACGGCGGTCAGGGCGGCAACGCCACTGCCGGAAACGGCCAGGGTGGCAATGCCGGAGGGACGACGGTCGGCGGTCCGGCCACCGGGCAAGGCGCTTCCGGCGCGAATTCCCAGGGCGGAAATGCCACGAGTTCCACCACCGGCGGAGGCAACACCGGCGGCAGCGCAGTTGGTGGAGACGGATCCGGTGGCGATTCGACTGGCGGCGCAGGCACTGGCGGCGCCGGAAACGGCGGCGATGCGACTGGTGGAGTCGTGCGCGCGGGCGATACAACAGGGTCCCAGGGCGGTCAGGGCGGCACCGGAACCGGCGGCGACGGCGGGGATGGTGGCGCGATCGACCATACAGTTTCTCAGATTACCCAGAGCAGCACGCTCGATTGGGCAGCTCCTGGCAAGACACAGGTTCTTGGCGGTGACGGCGGCGATGGCGCCACTGGCGCCGGCGGCACTGGCGGCAAAGGCGGCACCGCAAATGGAGGCGATGCCGCTGGCGGCAGCGTTGCTGGCGGAAGCGGCACCGGTGGCCGCGGCAGCGGTGGACGGGCCGGCACTGGTGGCAACGGCTACGGCGGCAATGGCCAGGGCGGCAACGCTACGGGCAACACGGTAGGCGGAGATGCCATCGGCGGTGGGGCGTCAGGTTCCGGGTCGATTGGCGGGTCTGCGTTGTCCCACACCGAAGGCGGTGGCAATCAGGGCGGTGCCGGCACCGGCGGAGACGGCTATGGCGGCGACGCCAACGGCGGCACAGGCACCGGCGGCACCGGTACGGGCGGCGATGCCTATGGTGGCGATGTCTATGGCGGCACCACGATTGGCGGCACCGGTGGCACCGGCGGTACCGGGCAGGGTGGCGACGGCGGTGACGGCGGTTCCACGAATCTGACTGAAATCGAAGCAACAGACGCCCAGGGTGACGTGACCGTCACCGGATTGGGCGGCAATACCGCGATCGCCGGGGACGGCGGAGACGGCGGCGACGCGAACGGTGGCCAGGGCGGCGAAGGCGGCCAGGCCAACGGTGGCCGCGTGGTCGGCGGCACGGTCACTGGCGGGCGCGGCACTGGTGGCACCGGCATCGGTGGCCAGGGCGGCACGGGTGGTTCCGGTTCGGGTGGGAACGGCTACGGCGGCAATGCCAGTGGAAGCACAGTCGGTGGGAACGCCACCGGCGGTGGCGCGTCCGGCAGCGGAAGCACCGCTGGTGCCGGTGTTTCCGAAACGGTCCACCTCGGCAATACCGGGGGCGTTGGCACCGGAGGCAATGGATACGGTGGCGATGCCAACGGTGGCACAGGCCAGGGTGGCGTCGGCCAGGGCGGCAACGCGGTTGGCGGTGACGTCTACGAAGGCAATACCTACGGTGGCATCGGCGGAACGGGCGGCATCGCCAACGGCGGTTCAGGTGGATCGGGTGGCAACTCGATCGTAACCGGCATGGTCCTCGATACGGATTCCGGCGCGGATGGCTCGATTTCGGCGATCAAAGCCGGAGATTTCAGCGCAGGCGGCAATGGCGGAGCCGGCGGCGACGCGCTTGGCGGCGATGGCGGCCAGGGCGGCGGTGCGACTGCTTCGACCGGAGTGCTGGGCACGGTTGCCGCAGGCAACGGTGTCGGCGGCAGCGGTGTCGGCGGCGCCAAGGGTTCCGCGGGTCAGGGCACGGGTGGTACTGGCAGCAGCGGAAACGGAAGCGGAAGCGCGGTTGCTGGCACGCAGTCCGGCTCGAACGGCAGCGGCGCGGGCAATGTGACCACGACGCCCAATGTGAGTCCAGACGATGTCAACGGTGAAGGTTTCGATGGCCAGGCCGAGGATGGTCCGGGGCTGGACGGGGTCGGCATCGACGGCATCGCGACACCTGGCGAAATCATCGAAGGCGAAACAGAAGACGGACATATCGGCAACGGTGGCAACGCGTTTGGCGGCCAGGGCGGCCAGGGCGGTAGCGCCATCACCATCGGCATCATCACCTATGGCTACACCGGCGATGTGGAGCTTTCACAGTCGTCCGCGGACTTCACCATTGGTGGGAACGGCGGCACCGGTGGTTCGGCCACTGGCGGGTATGGCTACATTGGCGGAGATGGCGTTGGCGGTGATGGCGGTAACGCCGGTGGCGCCTTCGACGCGCAAGTGCTGAGCGGCGACTGCAACGTTTCGGTTCTGATGTTCCAGCTCAGCAACGCCAATGCCGAGATCGACAGCGCATGCACACCCTCGACCGAGGCCGATCTGGTCTTCGGCGGTGTGGGCGGCAATGGTGGCACCGCCACCGGTGGCCTCGGCCAGATCGCCGGCGGCAATGCAACCGGAGGCGATGGCGGCGATGGCGGTGTGGCATTTGGCGGTGTTTCCTATGGTGGAAACGGCGGGAATGGCGGTAGCGCGATTGCGACCAATGCCAATGCAACGGGCGGTGATGGTGGCAACGGCGGTAACGCGACCGGTGTGGTCGCGACGGCCGGCAACGGTGGCAACGGCGGCAACGCGACCGCTGTAAATGGCAATGCGATCGGTGGCGATGGCGGCAACGGCGGTATTGCGACCGACGCTCAGGCCTCTGGTGGCGATGGCGGTAACGGCGGAAACGCGACCGCTACCAACGGCAACGCGACCGGTGGCAATGGCGGTCAGCCTGGCTCGATCGACAACGGCTCGGTCGGGGGCAATGGCGGCACCGCGGTCTCGGTCGGGGGCGATGCAACCGGCGGCAACGGCGGCGGCTTGGCCGATGGCGGTTGCGCGGTTTCGGTCGGAGGGACCGCAACTGGCGGCTCGGGCGGCACCGGCGGATTCGACGGCTGTGGCGTCCAGCTCACCGACGAAGACGGCGACGGAATCTACGACGTCGACTGGGGCGATTGATCTCCGAAACGCCACTGGGATTTCGAACGTGCGAGTTGACCGCCGGCTTCATCGAGCCGGCGGTGGTGTTTTCGGGAGATCCGGGGCGGTGCAGCCGCGAGCGTTGCTCGATGGCCGACTTTCCTCCTCCTGCAAGCTCCCGCTGCCAGTAGACCTCAGCAACCCCGACAGGACAGCAATCACTCACATTCGTCTCAAGGCCCAGGACTCAGGCCCCTGGACTCTGGACTCTGGACTCCTGCCCGAAGGTTCCCTCAAAGCAACAACGTAATGAGTCCTCCGAGACAGAGAAAAGGACCGTAGGCTGTCGCGTGCTGGCGCGCCGACCTGGAGACGAGCGGGAGAAGAATGCTCGCCGTGACAGCAAGGATGACTGCGATCACGAACGCAGGGACGATGCCATCGCCACGAACAATGGCGCCAACCGCGGCGGAGATATAGATATCCCCTACGCCGATCGCGGAGATCTTGAAATTCATGCTGCGGAAGACCCACCGCGACAGGGCGAAGAAGGCAACCGCGATGGCCACCCCGCCGATGAGCCCGACCATCGCCGATCCCATGGCGCGGGGACCGTCGAGAAAGCCGAGCACGGCCGCGACCGCCAATGCGAATACGATGCTGTTGAGATAGAGCACGTTTCCGCGCAGATCGATGATGAGAATGAGCAGCAGAGGAATCGCGGAAACAACCGCAAACACGAGTTTGCGCGGGTCGTCCCACGTCCACCCGAGCAGAAAGAAATACGCCGCCACGGCCAACTCCCAGAACAGGCGGCCATTCGGTTGCGTGGTGGAACAGGATCGGCAGCGGCGCGCCGTGAAAAGGCCGTAAAGCGGGAGCCAGGTCGTTGCTGGCAGCGGCGCGTGGCAGCTTGCGCAGGCAGGCTGCAGCTGCCGGGAGCTCTTTCCCAGCCCAATCTCTGAGAGATTCCAGAGAATGGCTGCCAACAGCAAGCCAAGGATGACGAGCGCGATGGGCAGCAAAGTCACGATCGCGCTGCCCGAGCCACGCGAGCGGCGTCCAGCATGAGATCCACTGGAGCGGACTTTCCGGTCCAGATCTCGAGCGAGCGCGCGCCCTGAAAGACCAACATTTCCAACCCGTCGAGCGCGCGCAACCCACGCGTGCGGGCCGCTTCGAGGAGATCAGTGTCTCGATAGGTGATGTCGACCACTAGCGCTGTCGCAGGCAAGAGCGCTATGCGCTCCTCCGAAAGGGGAAGCTCACCACGTTTCCATCCCAGCGCGGTGGCATTGATGAGCAGATCCGCAGAACGTATGGCTTCGAGCGCCGCCGGCGCATCTGACGCAAGAGCGTCGACTGGTGCTGGGGCAAGATCGACACGTAGCCGCTCAGCGCGCTCGACTGTGCGATTCAGGATCGAAATGCGGCCCGCGCCGACTGATTCGAGCGACAAGACTGCGGCCCTGGCAGCCCCTCCAGCGCCGAGGATCACCGCATGCCATCCCGCAAGATCGCCGGCGTGCAACTGCAGAGAGCGCGCAAGACCATAGACATCGGTGTTGTCACCAAACAAGCGGCCATTGCGATTGGAGATCGTATTGACCGCTCCAGCGCGCGCAGCAAGCGTGGAAACCTCATCGATGAGTGGAATGACGTGCTCCTTATGGGGAACAGTGACATTCGCACCGAGTACATCCGGTTCGCGCAGAGATTCGATACGAGCGGGGAGCTCGGCCAGCGTTGTGTGCCAACGTTCGTAGGTCGCCGGAATTCCGAGGGCATCGAGCGCCGGTTGCTGCATGGCAGGCGAGATGGAATGCTCGACCGGGTCACCAATGACACCGACCCGGTAGCGGGAGCCGTCGCCCATGGGTCAGGAACCTGCGAAGGGATCGCTACCGGCGGCAGGTTCACTGACATCGCCGGCGATGTAGTCGATGTTCTGCTGCTGCTCGTCGAGCGTGGTCGCAAACAGGTGATACCCGGAGCCGTCCGCCTTGGCAAAGAAGAAGTAATACGGCGAATCGGCGGGGAAGAGCACCGCCCGGATGGAGGAATAGCCTGGGTTTGCAATCGGTCCAGGTGGCAAACCCATCACCTGATACGTGTTGTAGGGGCTTTCGACATAGAGATCGTCGCCGGTGAGCTCTGGCCACCAATCGCCGGTCGACCCGATGGCGTATTGCACGGTGGGATCGGCGTCGAGCCGCCATCCCTCGACATAGCGCTTCTGATAGATGTCGGCAATGATCGGGCGCTCTTCCGATACGGCGGCTTCCCGTTCCACCAGCGACGCAAAGGTCATGACCTCATACAACGTGAGTCCCATTTCAGCAGCACGATCGCGCATGTCCTGCGGAACCTTGGCGTCGAAATTGGTGAGCATCGATTCGATGATCTCGTTAGGGGTGGAATCGGGAGTGAAGTTGTATGTGTCCGGGTAGAGGTAGCCTTCGAGCGAGGCTCCTTCCGGCCGATCGGCAAGGAACGAAAAGTTTTCGGACGGATAGTTCCGCGCGGCCTCCATGAACTCATCGAAGGTGCCGTTCCAGCCGAGATTCACCAGCTCGTCCGCGATTTGCTCGGTGCGCCAGCCCTCGATGACGGTAATGGAGAGGGTCGAGGTATCGGCAATGCTGCCGCCACTGTCCGAATCGTCATTGTCCTCGGAGGCGTTTCCGGTGATGGTGTCGATAATGTCTCCGACCGACATCCCCTTGGTGATGCGGTAGGAACCGGGCTCCAGCTCGGTATTGACGACGCGCATCCGGTTGGTGAAGTACGTCTTGCTATTGATCAAGCCATTGTCTTCGAGCAGTTGGGCGATTTCGTCCGGCGTGTTGTCCGCGTCGATCGTGACGGTGTAGACCTTCCCGATATCATCCGGTCGGGATTCGTTCTGGAAATGCTCGAAGGCGCGCGCGCCGCCCAGCAAGACCAGCCCGGAGATGACCAGAATAGTCGCGATCTTGAGAATTTGGACGAGCCACTGAACCATGAAGCGTTGGGGCCTGTGCGGACGAAGGTCTCATTACGAAACGGTGCGCGACGTCGCGGGGTTTCGCCGTCTCCTGGGAAGCGGATCGCTTCCTCGCAGTAGGCCATTGTAGTTTTGGATGCAGGCGCAAAACAAATCGAATCACTTGATCTGCCGCCGTTGATCGTCATTTGTGGCGCCACAGCCACTGGAAAGACCGCGCTCTCGATTGCGTTGAGCCAGCGCTTCGGCGGTGAGGTGATCAATGCCGATTCCCGATACCTGTACCGCGGGATGGACATCGGCGTTGCCAAGCCGACCATGGCCGAGCGAAAAGGTGTTCCCCACCACCTGATCGACATTCTCGATCTCGACGACCCGGAAGGCATGTCGCTCGCGGTGTTTCAGGAGTTGGCGTTCAGCGCGATCGACGATGTACTGGCGCGAGGAAACTTGCCGTTCCTGGTAGGAGGGACGCCGCTCTACATCAACGCGGTCGTGGAGAACTGGCGAATTCCCCGCGTTGCGCCCGACCAGGCATTTCGTGCGCGTATGGAGCAGGAGATCACCGAGCGTGGGCTGGAACCGGTGGTCGAGCGTTTGCGGGCAGTCGATCCGGCCGCGGCCGAGCGCAGCGCGACGAACCCGCGCAGAGTGATTCGGGCACTCGAGATCTTCGAGGCGACCGGCCAACCGATGAGCGAGCTGGAAGGCAAGGACGCCCCGCGATATCGCGCACTGGAACTGGGGCTTTCGATGCCCCGTGAACGCCTCTACCAGGCCATCGACGACCGGGTGGACGATCAGATCGCGCAAGGGCTCGAGCGCGAAGTGCGGACACTCCTGGAGTCCGGAGTGCCTCGGTCGAATCCGGCATTTTCGGCCCTGGGATACCGGCAGCTCTTTCCGGCGATCGATGGGGAGCTATCGCTCGAGGAATCAATCCAGACGATCAAGCACGACACACATCGCTATGTGCGCCATCAGGAGACATGGCTCCGCAAGAACCCCAGGATCGTGTGGCTGGACGTAACCCAGAACGGCTGGGAACGACAAGCGGCGGCAGCCATCGAGGCGTTTCTCGCAGGCACGAATCTGTCTCCTTCGCATGCCACTCGATCGATCCAGTGACCCGCCAAGACTCGAACCGCTGCTGATCTGGTAGAGTGCCGGGAACGCTTCACCCGAGTCGACATCGAGCAGTTGGTTGGACTCGACCCGCAAAGAGCCCACACGAATCCGCGAGATCGCCGTTTCACGCTGGTGGAACGGAGCAGATCTGAGCGCGCCGATCCGGTGCGCGGACGGACGCGAGCTCTCGATCGTCTATCGCGGGAGCTGGTCGCATGGATTGGGCCCAGACTTCCAGAAAGCGCTGATCGATTTCGGCGATGGGCGTTTGCAAGCCGGAAGCATCGAAATCCACCTCTCGACCGCGGCATGGAAACAACACGGACACGACCGCGATCCCCGCTACAACGACGTCATCCTGCATGTCGTGCTGGAACACGACGGCAGCGAAACACGCCGGTCTGACGGGCGAATCGTGCCGGTCGCGGTGGTCGCGCCGGAACCGGACCTGCTGACAGCGCTGCATGGCTACACCGTCGACTGGGATCTGGTCGGTGGCGACGTGTGCGCCGAATCTGTGGCGCTGAGCGAGCCGGCGGCGATTCGAGAAACGCTCTGGAATCTGGGAGACGAGCGGCTGGGCGGCAAGGTCACGCAGCTCTCGGCGCGGTTCGAACGTGAAGCGCCCGCGGATGTCCTCTTCGAGCTCGTCATGGACGGTCTCGGATACTCTGCCAATCGAGAACCGATGCGACAATTGGCGCGCCGCATGCCAGTCGCGCTGATCGATGCGTTGCTCGCCCTGGTCGAACCAGGCGAGCGGTACGCGCTTGGGCTTGGGCTCCTGCTGGGCGTCGGCGGTTTTCTGCCACTCTCCCCGACAGAGGCAGAGATTGCCCAGCTCACACCGGCAGAACTGCAACGAGTCGAGGGTTTTTGGCATTCGCATGGATCTGCCTGGCGTCACGATCGCTTGCCTCCCACGAGTTGGGAGCGCGTGCGGGTCCGACCAGCCAATCACCCGTTGCTGCGACTCGGCATGGCCGCGGCCCTCCTGACCAGTTCGTTCGAAGGGTTGACGGCTTCGATCGTGGAAACGGTTCGCACCGGCAACGATCCTGTGCGTCTCCTGATCGAACAGTCACGATCGGGTGACCGGACCGGTATGGGCGAGGGCCGCGCGATCGCGATCGTGGCGAGCGGCGTGCTCCCATTCCTGATGGCGCTGGCTGATGCGACCGAAGAACAAGAGCTGTCCGAGGCCGCGTCGCATCGCTGGGCCGTGTTGGAATCTGGAGAACCAAATCAGATCACCAAACGAGCATTGCGGCAAGTGGCAGGTTCGGCCCGGCTCGGGCGCATCGGCGAACGCGGCATGCAGGGTCTGATCCAGCTGGACCGGATGTACTGCGAGCCACGACGCTGCATGGAGTGTTCCATCGCGCATCTGGCGCTCTCACGCCTGCCAGTCCTCGAGCAAGCTGCGCTAGAGTAACGGCTACGAGTTCGAAGGAGAAAGGTGAACCATGGCAACGCGGCCGATCGTCGATTCGCACGTGCATATCTGGAATACCGAGCGCTTTCCGCTTCCCTGGCTGGAGAACGTCCCCAGCCTGAACAAGCCGCTTTGGATCGACGACTATTTCGCCGCGACTGGTGACCTGAACGTGGAAGGCTTCGTCTATCTCCAGGTCGATGTGGCGCCGACGTATGCGTTGATCGAAGCGCAAACCATCGCGTCCCTGGCTGAGGTCGATCCGCGTGTGTTGGCAATCGTGCCGTGGGCGCCGCTCGAGGAAGGTGACAGGGTTCGTATCTATCTCGAGACACTCGTGGAGTACTCCCCGAAGATCAAGAGCATCCGGCGGATCGTGCAAGGAGAATCCGATCCGGAGTTCTGCCTCCGGCCTGGTTTCATTCGCGGGAATCAGATCCTGCCCGAGTATGGATTGACCTCGGAAATCTGCTGTTACTTCAACCAGTTGTCAGCGAATGTAGAACTCGTTCGGCAATGCCCGGGAACCGAGTTCATCATGAATCACATCGCCAAACCGAACATTCGCGGCGGGCAATTCGAACCGTGGGCGAGCCAGATGGCCGAACTGGCGAGCTTCGGCAATGTGGTCTGCAAGATCAGCGGCGCGACCACCGAAGCCGATCTGGAACATTGGACACTCGATGATGTGCGCCCCTACGTGGAGCACGCGCTCACGGTCTTCGGCGAAGACCGGGTCTTGTTCGGATCGGATTGGCCCGTGGTCACGCAGGCGGCCAGCTTCACCCGTTGGGTCGAGACGGTCGAAACGATCACAAAGGACTTCTCCGACGAGCAAAAGAACAAGCTTTGGAAGCAGAATGCCGTCCGCTTCTACCGACTGGAAGACGAGGTCTAGACCGATGCAGATTCGGGGCATGCTGACCGAGCAGGAGCTCGCTGCCGAGATCGAAAGTGGGGCGATCGATACGGTCATCGTCGCCAGCTGCGACATGCAGGGACGACTGATCGGCAAACGAGTCAGCGGTTGGTACTTTCTCGAACACGCCAGGAACCACGGCACGCATTTCTGCACCTATCTGCTTGGCACGGACATCGAGCTCGAAACGCCCAAGGGCTACGAACTCATGACCTGGGAGTCCGGATACGGCGACTACCTCTCCCGTCCCGATTGGGGCACCGCGCGCCGCATCCCCTGGCTCCCTGGCTCCGCGCTCATTCTGGCGGACGTGGTCGATGAAGCAACTGGTGAAGAAATCCCGGTCTCCCCCCGTACGTTGCTGAAACAGCAGGTCGAGCGGTGCCGAGCTATGGGATTCGAGCCAAAGATGGCCAGCGAACTCGAGTTCTACCTCTTCGACGAGAGCTTTCGCGCGGTCAAGGAGAAGGATTACCGGAATTTCGTACTCGGCGGCGACTTCAATGAGGACTACCAACTCTTTCAGGGAACCAAGTACGAACCGTTCTATCGATTGCTCCGCACTCAGCTCAATGAAGCCGGCGTGCCGATCGAGTTCAGCAAAGGCGAAGCGGCCGTCGCGCAGCACGAGATCAACATCCACTACGGCAATGCGCTCGACGCCGCCGACCGGACGGTGCTGCTCAAGCACGGCATCAAGGAGATGGCGGTTCAGCAGGGGCTGGCGGTGACGTTCATGGCCAAACCGGATGCCAGTTGGACCGGTTCGAGCGGGCATGTGCATTGCTCGCTGGCAGCGCCCGAAACGGGAGCGAACCTTTTCGCGAACGACGCGGGCGAAATGTCGGTTCTGATGCGCTGGTTCCTGGGCGGATTATTGGAAGGGACGAGAGCGCTTTCACTCCTGACCGCGCCGAACATCAACTCATACAAGCGGTTCGCGTCGTCGAGCTGGGCTCCGGTCCACCTGGTCTGGTCGCGGGACAACCGCACCTGCGGATTTCGCATCGTGGGCAACGGCGCAAGCATCCGCATAGAGAACCGCTTCCCGGGAAGCGACAGCAATCCTTACCTGGTCTACGCGGCCATGCTGGCGATGGGCATGTACGGCATCGAAAAGCAGATCGATCCTGGTGAGCCGTTCGTGGGGAACGGATACCTGGCAAGCGGGTTCCCACGGGTGCCTGGCTCGATGGTCGACGCCATCGCGGCCTGGGAAGGGAGCCACCTACCGGAACTGCTCTTTGGCAGGACGGTGGCGCATCACTACCTTCATACGGCAAGGCTCGAACAAGAAGCGTTCGACCAGGCAGTCACCGATTGGGAGCGGCGGCGCTACTTCGAACGGGGATAGCGGGCGGCACGCATGGCGTCGTGACGATTACCGGGAAGTCCTCCTCGTTGCCGAGGCCGCCCCGAAAAACGGTCTCATCGCATCGGTCGAGACGACCTGGCGGGGCGTTTCCATGAATTGCGAACAATCTCGCTTCCCGCGTTCGTGCAATGAGCACAGTTCTTGCGTTCCGGATTGTGCAGGGTGGGGCTGATCCCGCAACGCACCCGTGAGAGAAAATCAACAGGATACGAGGCCAAGACGCAGGGGGCATTCTCGAACCGATGGCAACCACCGCCGCCACTGGACGCTGCACAGACGAAAAACCGCATCAGATCGAACCGGCGGTCCCGTTCTTTCAACCGTCCATTGTCGACGCACAGGGAAAGCTCGATCACCATCGCGCGCCGTTCATCGAAGGAATGACCGCGTACCGCCAGCAGAGCATGACGCCGTTTTCCACGCCGGGGCACAAGCTCGGGCGCGGCATGGACCGGGAACTGATCGAGCTCTTCGGCGCGGATGCGTTTTCCAATGACATTCCGGTCAGCGGTGGAGCGGATACGATCCACTTCGGGTTCGATACCTGGCGGCTGGCGGAAGAGCTCGGCGCCGATGCCTGGAACTCGGACCGCACCTTTTATCTCGTCAACGGATCTTCCACTGGCAACCTCGCCTTCCTGACCGCGCAGCTTCGGCCGGGCGACAAAGTCATCGTCGCGCGCGACGTGCACAAGTCGATGATGGTCGCGCTGATCCAGAGTGGCGCGCGCCCGGTCTATATCGCGCCAAAGCTGCATCCGAAGCTGGATATTGGCTTGGGCATCGAAGCGCACGACGTCGAAGAGATGCTCCGCAAGCATCCTGACGCCAGGATGGTCATTCTCGTAAGCCCGTCATACTGCGGCGTATCGTCCGATCTGGCGGCTATCGCGGAGGTCGCGCATCAGCGCAACATCCCGGTCTATGTCGACGAAGCATGGGGGCCGCATTTTCATTTCCACCCGGCGCTGCCCCAATCCGCTATGGAAAGCGGTGTGGACGGCGCGGTGGCCAGCACACACAAGGTGTTGGGCGCCTTCACCCAAAGCGCGGTGCTGCACATCAAGGGACCGCGTGTGAGCCCTGCTCGGGTGGCGACCACCGTCGGGATGGCGCAAACCACCAGTCCCGCGGCGTTCATTCTGGCCACGATCGACGGATGCCGGCGGCAAATGGTGCTGAATGGCCGGGAATTGCTCGATGTCGCCATCGAGTTGGCCGAGGACGCGCGCTACCGGCTGCAACGGATTCCGGGCGTATCGGTCCTGGACGCCGCATTGTTGGGCGTCGACTACTACGACCTCACCAAGCTGGTCATCGATGTGCATGGGCTCGGCTTGACCGGGTTTCAGGTCGAGGACGAATTGCGATATCGCTACCACATCAACCCCGAGAGCAGCGACCTGACCAGCGTGATTTGCCTGGTCACGGTGGGCGACACCAAAGACACGCTCGACCGGTTGGTAACCGCATTCGAGTCGATCTCCCGGTCGCAAAACGGGTCGAAACCGAAGGGCGGCGGCGCGGTGGTGCGGTCGTCAGGCGCGGTCGTATCCCCAGGGATTCAGGCGATGTCGCCACGCGACGCCTTCTTCTCACGACAACGAGCCATTCCACTCGAGCAAGCAGCCGGTGAGATCTCAGCCGAGCTGGTCATCCCCTACCCGCCGGGAATCCCCGTGCTGGCTCCTGGTGATGTGATCACGGTCGAAAAGCTGGAGTACCTCGCAAACGGCGCCAGGCAAGGAATGTACATTTCCGGAGCCGCGGATCATCTGCTGCGGACGATTCAAGTCGTGGATGAGCCAAAGCAGAGTGCCTGGACACAGACTCCCTACTATTCGAACCTTCCAACCCGCTGATCAGGAGCCGCTCGCCGCGCTGTTGCGCGCGTCGTTGGCCGCCGGCGAGCAATCGGGCAACACTGCGAGCGACTTCGAAGGGCTCATTGGGGCGTTTCCCATTGCCCGGAACTTTCTGGTTGCCGAGCTGGACGGGAAGCCAGTTGGGTTGATCTGCTCAGACTACAAGCTGGTCGTCGTCGAGCCTGAGTTTCGCCGCCAGGGAGTTGGCGCCGCACTGGTCGAGGCAATGGAGTCGGCGCTGGTCGGTACGCCGGACGGCCCGCTGATCCTCTACCCTCCCCATGGCAATGCCGGGGCCATTGGTTTTCTCGAGTCGTTGGGATTCGCCTACGATCACAGTTTCTGGCGCTTCGGACTCGATCCCGAACGCGTAGTCCCGCTCCCGTCCCTGCCGAACGATCTCTCGCCCACGAGCTACTCCGACTCGGACATCCTTCCGTACATCGATCTGATCAACACATCGTTTCTCGACCACCCGACACCCCTGCGCGTCACGCTCGAACAAATCGAGCATGTGCACGCGAAGCCGAACTTCGATCCAGCCGCAATCGTGATTCTGCGCGCTGCGCAGGACGAGATGATCGGGTTCTGCACCACCGGAATCGACCGCGAGAGCGATCCGCCGGTGGGACACATCAACCTGGTGGGCGTCCTTCGGGAGTATCGCGGTCGTGGGTTGGGGCGTTGGCTCCTGCTTTGGGGGATCGAACGGCTGCGCGCGCAGGGAATCGAGACGATCGGGCTCTCGGTCGATGCAGGCAATGAGAACGCGGTTGGACTCTATCGCTCGGTCGGGTTCGATCCGGTCGAGGAATGGCCGCAATGGATGCGGGCGCGAGGCTGAAGACCCAGCTATCCGGTCACTCGAGAATGGCGCGAAGCCGATCCGCGGCGGCAGCGATCGTGGCGTCCGTTTTGGCAAAGCAGAAGCGGGCAAGCAGCGGAGCCGTGGCTGGGTCCAGATAGAACGCCGACGGCGGAAGCGCTACGACTCCGGCAGTCTGCACCAGCCATTCGCAGAAGGCAACGTCGGTTTCGAACCCTCGGTTTGAAATGTCGGCCATCAGGAAATAGCTGCCGCCGACCGTTAGCGTTTCGAACCCCGCCTGGGCCAGTGATACGGCGAGCAGATCGCGCCGATGCGTGTAGTCGCGCTTCAATTGGTCGTAGTAACCGTTGGCGCGCGCTTGTTCCATGGCACTCGCCATCGCGTCCTGGAATGGAGTCGGGCTTGCGAAGGTGACGAATTGGTGGACGCTCTGGATCGCTTCCACCAGCTCGGCAGGACCAACCGCGTAGCCGATTTTCCAGCCCGTCATGCTGAAGGTCTTGCCGGTGGAGTTGACCGAGATCGTGCGCTCCCACATTCCCGGCAGCGAGGCGATCGGTATGTGCACCGCGCGATCGAAGGTGATCCGGTCGTAGACCTCGTCGGTGAGCACCAGGATGTCACGTTCGATAGCCAGATGCGCAATCTGCTCGAGCTCGTCCGGGGAAAAGACCTTGCCGGTTGGGTTGTGCGGTGTGTTGAGGAGCAGGAGCCTGGTGCGCGGTGTGATCGCGCTCGATAGCGCATCGAGGTCGAACGACCAGTCGGGTGGATTCAATCGCACCGGCACGAACGTCGCTCCAGCAATCGTGGCCGAAGCCGGATAGGAGTCATAGAACGGCTCGAACGCTACGACCTCATCGCCCGGACCGCTGAACGCCTGAATGGCATCGAAAATAGCCTCGGTGGCGCCGTTGGTTACCACGACCTCACGCATCGGGTCGATGTCTCGTCCCAGCGCGGCAGCGTAGTCGATGGCAACCTGCTCTTTCAGACGAGGCGCGCCGGAGCTGATGGCGTATTGATTCAGATCGGCATCGATCGCCTGCTTGGCGGCGGACTTGACGAAGTCTGGGCCAGGGAAATCGGGAAATCCCTGACCCAGGTTGACGGCGTTGTGCTGCCGCGCCAACGCGGTCATGCGCGTGAATACAGAATCGCCAAATCCCTGGATACGCGCATGCGCCCGCGTGGCCGCCATGGTGTCTAGTTCGCTCCGGCCGTGAAGTTGTCCGACAGTTTCTCCATCTCGGCAATTGTCTCATCGAAGATGCGCAGCGCGGCGTAGACCGGTTCCGGGGTGGTGAGGTCGGCGCCGCCCCGCTTGAGCACTTCGATGGGGTAGTCGGAGCTTCCAGCCTTGAGCATGCCGAGGTAGTTTTCGCGCGCTTCCGGTCCCTCGTCGCGGATTCTGCTGGCGATGGCCAAAGCGGCTGAAATGCCGGTTGCGTATTGGAAAACGTAGTACGCGCGATAGAAGTGTGGCACGCGGCTCCATTCGAGCTTGGAGCGGTCGTCGTTGAGCACACCGGGCCGGTAGAGCTCGGTGCGGCCGCCGTAGAGCTCGCTCAAGCTCTCCGGCGTGAGCGGCTGCCCCTCGGCCGCAGCCACGTGCGCCCGGTGCTCGAAATCGGCAAACATGGTCTGCCGGATCAGCGTGCCGGAAATCGTGTCGGCGAAGTTGTTCAGGATCGAGAAGCGCTCCTGTGGATTCTCCTCCGGTGTCTGGGCGAGCAGATCCCAGGTCAGCAGCGTCTCGTTGATGGTCGAGGCGACCTCGGCGAGGAAGATCGAGTAACCCGCATAGTGGAACGGATTGTTGGCCTGGCTATAGAAGCTGTGCATCTGGTGACCGGCCTCGTGTGCCAGGGTGAAGACATGGTCGGTCGAACCGTTCCAGTTCATCAGGATCACCGGGTTGGCGCCGTATGTTCCGGACGAATACGCCCCGGAATTCTTGCCTGCAGTTTCGTGCCAGTCGATGGTGCGCTTGCCGAACAAATCCTTCAGGTCGTTCGTGTAGGTATCTCCCAGCGCTGACAGACTGCCGAGCACCGTGTTCACTGCTTCGTGGATCGAGAACTTACGCTCCGGCGCCGGAGACAACGGCACATAGAGGTCATAGAGCGCGAGCTGCTCGACACCGATCAGTTTGGAACGCAGCTTGTAGTAGCGTTCGATGATTCCGGTCGAATTCGAGACTGCCTCGACCAGGCTGTCGTAGACCGACTCGGGTATGTTGTCATCCAGCAACGCCTGGGCGCGCGCCGACGGGTAGCCACGCACACTGGCGTAGAAGTTGTCGTTGCGGATCGAGCCGGCAAACAGCGCGCCTGTGGTGTTCTTGTGCTTCTCATAGGCGGTCATCAACTTGTCGTAGGCACGAGCGCGAACATCCCGGTTCTTGCTTTCCATCAAGAGCTGATAGCGCGCGCGTGAGTTTGATGAGCTCGCCATCCTCGTTCTCGACCTCCCCGAAATCGAGATCGGCATCGTTGAGCGCGCTGAAGGCTTCCGAAGCAGTGCGTGCGATCTCTGCCGATTGCGCAAGCACCGTCTCGATTTCGATCGAGCGGACGTACGGCCGCTGGCGAGCGGCGTCTTCCAACGCGTGCCGGTAGGGCTCGAGCTCGGGAGATTTCAGAAACTCGTCATAGGTTTTCTCTGGAATCTGCAGGAGTTCCGGCTGGAAGAACGCCAGCGCCTGGCTGGCCTGGATCGCCGCGCTGACCGCGCGCTCGAACGCGGCGGAACGCTCCGGGTTGGCGACGTTCTCGTCTTTGCGCAGGTGGGCGTAACTGGCAGCGCGGGAAATCACCTGGCGCGCGGCCATGGAATCGTCCAGCGCCTGGCGCAGACCCGCGGCTGACTCACCGAGTTTTCCCTGCCAGGACGCAGCTTGTTTCACGAGCTCCGGGATACGCGCGAGATCCGCTTCGAAGGCGGCGTCATCGACGTAGTAGGACGAAAGATCCCAGGTCTCTTCGACCGGGATGTCGTCCCGCGTGAGCTGTTCGAGAGTGGTTGTCGACATCAATGACCTCTGTTCGATGAGTGATCTGATCGTAACGGTCAAGTTTAGGGGCAACAGGCAACGGGCAACAGGCAAGAGGCAACGGGCAACGGGCGAGGCAGGCAACGGGCAAGAGGCAACAGGCAAGAGGCAACGGGCAACAGGCAACAGGCAGCAGGCAAGAGGCAAGAGGCAGAGGCGTGGATAGGGGGTGTAGGTCGGACGTCGTTGTGTTTTGCATTGGTGAATGAGGGCAGATTCGCGCTTGTGGAAGAGCGTGAATCGGCTGCCTTGGCGTGCCGAACCCGACTTAGTGTCACATTGACAATTACTCCCGTGCTCTCTATGCTTGGGGACGCTATGAGGGAATCAGGAGCGTGAGGAAATGCTCCGGTCGTCTGGCGTCAGACCCGGCCTCCTGGTTCATCTCGAAGGAGTTCGAGGCGCAATGTCCTCTTCGATCGATCTTTCCATTCGTCCGCAAGGGCTCTCGTCGAAGTTCGGCGAAAAGTCGTCCGAGTGGTTCGACAACCAGCAGCTCGGCGTCGCGGCCTGTGTGCCAGAAGAGGGCACCGGCGCCTATGAAACCCTCTTCACCTATGGGTCGACGCCCAAGAAACAGGCGAAGATTCCGCGCGACTACTTCAAGATGCCGGTCGAGGAGCGGGACGCCCGCACCTGGGAAGCCCGCAACGCGATCGGCGACAAGCTCGTGATCCTGGGGCATCACTACCAACGGGACGAGGTCATCCAGTTCGCCGACTTCCGCGGGGACTCATACAAGCTCTCCCAGGAAGCCGCGACGCAAGGGGAAGCCGACTACATTCTCTTTTGCGGTGTGCACTTCATGGCCGAGAGCGCCGATGTGCTCGGGCAACCGCACCAACAGGTCATTCTGCCCAACATGGAAGCCGGGTGCTCGATGGCCGACATGGCCAAACCGGTCGATGTCGAAGCCTGCTGGGCGGAACTGAAGCGTCTCGGGATCGGCAATGTCGTTCCCGTGACCTACATGAACTCCGCGGCGAGTCTCAAAGCGTTTTGCGGCAAGAACGGCGGCATCGTCTGCACGTCCTCCAATGCCGAACGGGTCTACGACTGGGCGTTCGATGGTGGTGAGCGGATCCTCTTTTTCCCGGACGAGCACCTCGGCCGCAATACCGGACTGAAAAAGGGCATTCCACTCGACAAGATGGTCGTGTGGGATCCGTTCCAGCCGTTGGGTGGCAACACCGAGCAGCAACTGCGGGACGCCACCGTGATCCTCTGGAAGGGGTATTGCTCGGTGCATGCCCGCTTTACGACCGAGCAGATTGCTACCGCACGCGCGGCGTATCCCGACGTGCAGGTGATCGTGCACCCCGAATGCGACTATCGGGTGGTGCAGGCGGCCGATTACGACGGATCGACCGAGAAGATCATCAATACGATCCGCGACGCTCCAGACGGCACCACCTGGGCAGTTGGCACTGAGATCAACCTGGTCAACCGGCTTCAGAAGGAATTGCCGGGGAAGAAGATCTTCTGTCTCGATCCGGTCATTTGCCCATGCTCGACCATGTACCGGGTGCATCCCGCCTATGTGCTCTGGTCACTCGAGCATCTTGCCCGGGGCGAGGTGGTCAACCGAGTGGAAGTCGATCCCGTGACGAAAAAGGATGCGCTGATCGCGCTGGAACGCATGCTGCTGGTGCCATAGGAGCATCCAGTAGTAGCAGCAGCGAGACTGAAATGAGCGGCCCTGCGATATCAGTGGCCGCTCATTTCGTCTCAGGTCATCGTCAGCTCAATTCCGGGCCTTGCCCGGTGTACGCGTCTCCCATAAAATGCCCGCATGACTGAACTGCCGCTTCCGCCAGGACCCCATGTTGGCGATCCTGCTATCGATTTCACCCTCGAGAGCACGGGCGGAACGTCGATCACCCTCTCGAACTATTTCGGCGCCTACCGCCTGCTCCTGATTTTCTATCCCAGAGATTTCACATCTGGCTGAACGAACCAGCTGTCCGCGGTTCGCAGGGCGATCGACTCCTATCGAGATTTCGATACCATTCCATTCGGCATCAGCGGTGACGACCTCGACAGTCACGAGCGCTTCAAGGTGCATCTCAAATTGCCCTTCGACTTGCTCGTCGATGAGGGGCTGGAACTCTCCCGTGCGTATGGCGCGCTGAAGCCGGTCCCCGGGAAACCGGGCGAGTACAGCGAATCGATCAACCGCACGGTCTTTATCGTCGGCAAAGACGGCACGATCATCTATCGGGAAAATGGCATCCCCAAGACCGACGATCTCCTGGGAGTGATTCGTCATTCTGGCGACGAATGACGTATTCCAGAACTCATTCCCATGCGGACCCCTGCCACTGACAGCGTGGCCAGCCTTCCCAGCGTTGCAATCGTGATCAGACCGTGTAGCTGGGTCCCTCTGGCGCAGCCAGGAGCGTAGCTTTCAGGTCCTCGTACCCTGCGCGGCCCATGAGTGCGTAGGTGGCATTCTTGCCGGCTTCGACACCGGGCTGGCCAAAGGGGTTGACGCCATAGAGCCCGCCGGCGACGACAGTCTGGAACTCATGCATGAAATAGAACTCTCCCACGATCCCGGCATCGATGGTGGGAATCGTGAGCATGAGGTTGGGACGTCTTGCCTCCGTCAGCGCCCAGGCGGTGGCGAGCCGTTCGCGATCGAGCAGCGTGCCCAGTTCCGCGCCGTCGAGATACTCGAGATCCGGAATGCCTGCGGGCACGCCATCGATCCGAACTTCAGCGCGATAGTGATCGACGCCAATAAGGCAGAGAAGCTTGTCGTTCGGCCCCTCGGTGTAGAGCTGGATTTGCGAATGCTGGTCGATTGCCCCGAGCGCCTTGATCGGCGTTTGTCCGGCAAAGACTTCCTTGCCGTCCGTCCCGAGCCGCTTGCCGAGACTCTCTGCCCAGAGCTGGCGGAACCAGTCGGCAATGCCAAAGAGCGCATCGGCATACGGCATCATGACCAGCATGGCTTTGCCGTTAGTCGTGTTGGAGAGGTAGGCGATCGCCGCGAATAGCGCAGCGGCGTTCTCGAAGATATCGGTCGATTTGCAACGCTCGCGCATCGCAGCCGCGCCTTCGAGCATTCCGCCGATATCGACACCGCACATTGCTGCCGGCAGCATTCCCACCGCGCTCAGCACGGTCTGGCGTCCGTCGACGCCGGGAGGAACCGGAAAGGTGCGATAGCCCTCCTGGTCTGCGAGCTTGCGCAGAAGACCGCTCTCGGGGTCGGTGGTTGCGATGATCTGCGAGCGCGCTTGCTTCTTGCCGACAGCCTTCTCCAATGCGTCCTGCACGACCAGGAAGTTCGCCATGGTTTCGGCCGTTTGACCGCTCTTGGTTACGACGTTGACGAGCGTCTTTTGTAGGTCGACGGTAGCAAGCGTGGCAGCGACCTTCTCCGGGTCGGGATTGTCGAGCACAAAGAAGCGCGGTCCGCCCCGTTGCCTGGCCGGCAAGAGATTGCGGTAGGGATGCGCCAGCGCCTGAATGGCCGAAATGGCTCCCAATGAGGAACCTCCGATGCCGATCAGGATGAAATCGTCGTACTTGGCGCGGTTCTCATCTGCAAAGGCTTCGATCTCGTCGACGATCTGCCGATTGTCCGGCAGGTCGATCCACTTCTGGTCGCCAGCGGCATGCTCCGCCCAGATGCGCTCGATTTCGCGGGCGGCTTTGGGCGCAATCGCCTGCAATTGCTCCTCGGTCAAGCCATTGGCATCGCCCACGGCGGACGCCATCACATTCCGGTAATCGAGCCTGATGCGTGAATCGGTCACGACGCCCTCCAATACATGCCAAACGAGCCGTTTCGATGGTAGCACGGCGGGATGTGGAGTCCCGGTCCTGGGCCCTGGGTCCGGTGGATCCAGGGCGATCAGTCGTCGTCCGACGCCGGCCAGGATTCAGCAAGCGTATCGAGTCTGATCTGGCGCGCCGGAGGACGCTGCGTCATCGGATCGAGACCAGCTTCGTCGAGCAAGCGCCGCACCTCGGAGAGGCAATAGACACCCTGACAACGCCCCATCCCCACACGAGTGTGGCGCTTGACGTCGTTCAGCGTGGTCTTTCCTTCGGCGATGACCTCCTCCACCCGTTCGAGGCTCAGGTCTTCGCAACGGCAGATGTAGTTGGTCATCCTTGCATCTCCAGGGGGACGAGCCACGGTTGCGCATACGTGGGATCCGAATCGTAGGCGGCCATGCGCGCTGGCCGCATGCTGGCAAGCTCCGCTCGCATCTCGGCGCCTCGTGCGGGATCGATCATTCCGGCCTTGCCAGCAAGGACTGTGGCCACCATGGCGCCCTCGAACTCGCAAACTTCGACATTGTCGACACCTGCAGCGTCGCCAGCGAGGTAGAGACCCGGCTTGCCACCCTCGCCGTTCAAATGATGGAGTGGCGCCCAACCACCCAGCTCGGGCGCCCAAACCAGCTCGAGTTCGGCCATCGTTGCTAGCATTATGTCCGGCTGGCGGCCAACAGCCACCGCCACGATATCCACGTCATGCGTTTGGTCGCCTACTGTGACGCGTTCGACGGCCGCATCCCCGGAAACGACGATCGACCGGGCGTCCTCCTCGGACAGCAGCATGACTACCTGTCCGCCGGCAGTGCGTGTGGCATGTGCGGTGGCAGCGGCATCCGGCCCGTCGCCGAGCACGAGAACACGCTTCCCAGGCAACACGCCATACTCGCCAATGAGTCGCCGCAGACCGCTGCCAGAGATCACACCCGGAAGCGTGTTTCCTTCGAATGCCAAAGCGCGATCGGTCGATCCCGTTGCGAGAATGACATTGGCGGTCTCGAGCGTCTCGGCTCCAGCCGGAGATTCCAACGCGATGGTCCAACCGGGAAAAATCCCCCACGCAACCGTGCTCGAACGCAATTCGACATCGAGCCGCTCGCACTCACCCACGTACCATGCGAGTGAATTGCCGGCCGGGAGGTCATAGCGCAATCGACCGCCGGGAGAGGCCCGCTCGTCGACGACCGTGACACGCATCCCGGCCTCGGCCGCGGTGACTGCCGCCGAGAGACCTGCGGGCCCCGCTCCGACGATGACGACGTCCGGCGCGCTCACGAGACCGCCTGCCGCTCGACCGGGCCATGTCCGCGCTGGATGCGCACGTCCATGCCGTCTCGAACTGGGGTCGTGCATGCGCGCTGGTTGGCCTGGCCATCGACCACCACCAAACAATCGTCGCACCGCCCGACGAAGCAATACCCGCCGCGTTGCTCTCCTGCCACCGCGGTAACCGTGAAGCTTCGGATTCCAGCTGCTAGCAACGCGCTGGCGATGGTGTCTCCGGCGTATGCCACGATGGGGACGCCCTCGAAGACCAGCGCGACCGGTTCACCGGTTGGTTCGCCAACCCGACCGGCGCCATGACGATTCTGTTGCTCGATCACCGTCGATCCACTCCTGAAATGCCACGAATCGCTGGCAGCATGGCAGTTTCCGATCACTCCGTCAAACCGGAATTCGGGTTTCGGATGATGGCCCGATCGGAGCCCTCCGCTATACTCCAGATTCGACTGTGGCGCGGATGTGATGAGTCCCGAATTGCCACCAGTGTGTATCCCACCAATGGCGTTGGGGGATTCAGGAGGTACAACAATTATGGTCAAAGCTGCCGTTCGTGGCTCTTCAGTACAAGACACTGCCATCGCGCAGAACTTCGCGCCGGTCTACCTCGAAGAGAGCGCGCGCGATCACGTCTGGATCCACAGTCTCCCCTGGGCGGAAATCGCCGAAAAGGATGGTTTCCGGGTCTTCGACCGCGGTGAAGGCTCCACGATCTACGACATTCACGGTCGCGGGTATTTCGATGCGATCTCGGGTCTCTGGGTCGTGAACGCCGGTCACGGCCGCGCAGATATCGCCGCCAGGATGGGCGAGCAGGCTGCCCGCCTGGCCTATGCCTCGGCAATGTCGTTCACCACGGTGCCGCAGGTGCAGCTCGCGAACATGATCGCCGAGCGCACTCCCGGCGACCTCAACCGTGTGTTCTTCTGCTCGGGCGGTTCGGAAGCGGTGGAATCTGCCATCAAGATCGCCAAACAGGTCCAGACCATGCGCGGCTTCCCGCGCCGGTACAAGATCATTGGGCGCCGCAACTCCTACCACGGTATGACCTACGGAGCGATGAGCATCACGCAGTCGGTGCGTGACGAGGCGTCGTTCGGTCCGTACATGTACGGCGTCTATCACGTTCCGCATCCGGACCGATATCGTTCGGACTTCGGCGTCGAGGGCGAACAGGCCGACATCATGGCCGCGAAGGCGGTCGAGCAGGAAATCGTCTACCAGGGTCCAGAGACCGTGGCAGCGGTCATCGGCGAACCGATCTCGACCGCGGCCGGCGTGCATGTGCCCTCGCCGATCTATTGGCAGATGCTGCGCGAAACCTGCGACAAGTACGGCGTGTTGCTGATCTGCGACGAAGTCATCAACGGCTTCGGGCGCACTGGCAAGATGTTCGCGCAGGAGCTCTTCGGCATCCAGGGCGACATCATGACCATCGCGAAGGCCTTGTCCTCCGGCTATGCGCCAATCGCGGCCGCGGTCGTCAGCGACAAGGTCTACGACATCTTCAAGGAGAAGGACCAGGTCCCGATGGGCCACCTCTTGACCTTCGGCGGACATCCCGTCGCCTGCGCCGCGGCGATTCGCAACCTGGAGATCTTCGACGAAGAGAACCTGGTCGAACGGGGCAACGAGATGGGCACCTATCTGGGCGAGCAGCTTCAGACATTGACCAAACATCCGTCGGTTGGCGAGGTGCGCGGCGTTGGCATGGTCTGGGGTCTGGATATGGTCGCCAACAAGGAGACCCGCGAGAAGTTCGCCAAGGACAGCAAGTTCAAGAAGCGCCTGGGCCAGCTCCTGATGGAGCGCAACATCGTCACCCGCGTTTGGGACGTGTTGCATCTTGCGCCGCCGCTGATCGTCACCAAGGACGAGATCGACAATGTGGTCGGCGCGATCGACGAATCGCTCACGATTGCGGAGTCGGAATACGCATCGGAACTGCACGCGTAGTTCCCGGCATCTCGAACTATCTCGGCGCAAGCGGGCCCTGGAGGATTCCAGGGCCCGTTTTACTGGGTGAACTCACGGTTGAAAACTGGACAGAGGGGCCGGGACCTCGATCCCAGTGTCATTGAAATCTCGCACGTTGACCGTGAACACTCTCGTCTGGCTTCGGATTGCTTCGGCTGCCAGCAGCGCGTCGGCAAACGAGACCGACGGCCGATCGCGCCAACGAATGATCGCGGCCGGAATCAGCTCCTGGTCGCAATCAATGCCGGACCACTGGGTCAACGCAAGCAACTCCTCCGCAATCTCCTGTCGGGTGTGTTTCAGAACCCGCGACAGCGCATACGACATCTCGTGAACGACATACGGCTCGAGACGGACACGCCGCTCACCTGCTTGCACGAGTCTCAGGAACGCACGGCATTCGGCCGAGTTCGCATCATTCGTCAGCGAATGGATCAACACATTGGTGTCAAGCAGTCCCTGACTCTTCGAGTCGTCTGGCAAACTCGTCAGCCTCCTCTTCCATCGCCTTCTGAATCAACTGATCGATGTCCTTCGCGTCGACCGCTACGCGGTTTCCAACCCGCTCGTACATCTCGTCGATCGTCATCGGCCTGATTCGCTCGAGTGAATAGCCGCCCTTTCCGTCAGGTATCGCGACAACATGGTCCCCTGGTACGAGCCCCATCTCCTCTCGAACCTTTTTGGGGAGCGTGATCTGACCTCGCTCCTGCATTCGCATAACTACTGACATCATTGTCTCCTACACACAAGATCGCGTGCGTATGCACAATTGTAATCTCGCATACCAATTGTCATCTGACACACGCTCTTCGTGACTCGACCAGGTACAAGCTCTATCCGGTATGCGCTGGTGCAAAGAAGACCAGGATGTGCAGGTCCTCCGTGATGTCGTGGAACGTGTGGGGGACATGCCTGGCAACGAAGAGGATGGAACCGGGTTCTGCGGGATAGTCGCGATCTCCGGCGCTGAGGCGCCCGCGACCGGATACGACGAAGTAGATCTCGTCCTCCAGATGCGGCGTTTGCAGATCCTCGGCGCCAGCAGGAAGGTTGTAGAGACCAAGACTCAGCTCGGGAACAGTCAGAAATTGCAAGTATCGATTGTCCTGCGCGGCATGCGCGGCTTCGACGTCCGCCAGGGCGAAATAGGAAGACTCCATCACGAACCTCCTCAGAACATGCGAATCAACACAACGCCCAGAATGACGAGCGCCACACCTATAACTCTCCCAGGGGAAAAATCATGGATGGGCACGCCAAACCAGCCGAACCGGTCCATGACCAGCGCTGTCAGCATTTGACCCAACACCACCAGTGAGAACGCGAAGGCCGCGCCCAGTCGAGAAATCAGGACCACACTGACGGCCACGTACACCGCGCCGAGCAGCCCCCCGACCCATATCCACCATGGCGTCGCTGTGGCTGCCTCCAGGCTGGGCCACGGTTTCCGCAGGATGACGAACACGAAGAACCCGAGCGAAATCGTCGATACGAAGGTCGAGACCATCGCCGCCTGGGCTGGGCTCCCAACGAAACGGCGCAACTCCAGGTTGATCGCGGGTTGCACCGCCATGAAGAACCCCATCAAGAGTGCTACGCCGACAAGTAGTGCGATCATCGTCTTCGTCACCCGCCCGCTTTCTCCCGCTGAATCGATCGATATCTGGATCGACATGCAGCGTACACCGAGTTGCGACTACGGCAGGAGGGCTATGCGGTGCGTGACTCCCGAGCGCCGATGACACCAGTCGGTTCGGCGAAAAGCGCGATGTGGGCGCTATAGGCAAGCTGCAAGCGGAGCCGGACATCGGCATCGTCGAGATCGAACCCGGTGAGATCCCGGATACGCTCCAGGCGATAGAGCACCGTGTTTCGATGGACTCCAAGGATTGCGGCTGTTTCTTTTGGCCCGCAGCGACCGGCGAAGAAGGCTCCCAACGTGCGAAGCAGTTCGGCTCCATGTTGCCGGTCGTAGTCGATGAGCAAATTCAGGGCATCGTCATGAAAGCTGCGCAGTTCGGGGAGGTCCCGTGCCGCGAACAGAAGCCGGTAGATACCAAGGTCCTCGAAGCGAGTGACCTGTCCGGGCCCATAGAGCCGGCGAGACATCGTGAGCGCTTGTTTGGCTTCCTGGTGTGATTGCCGAATACCGCTGGTGCCGGCATGAAACGCTCCTGCCCCGAGCGACACCACTCCGGCAAGACCAGGACGGCTGACCCGCATGAGTTCCTGCTGCAAGGCAATTGGAAAGTCGGCTCCCTGTTCGATCTGCGCCGGGTTCCAGACGACTTCGATATTGTTATGTCGAATCCGCCAGAGCACTGACACGCCGAGCCGGCTCAGGGCAGCTTCGACCGCACCACGAGTGGCATCGAGACTCGCGCGGGGCTGGGTTCCTCCAGTCGATTCGAAGCGCGCCACCAGCGCGGCATGTGGCTGGTCGAGCGCATGTCCCAAACGGCGTGCCTGCTGGATGAGCGAGATTTCGCTGCGCAATGCGCCATCCAGGATCTCGTCGAGTACGTTGAGTTCGAGTTCCTGACGCGCGACCGCTGCCGCATGTTCGCGCGCGAGCACGATCGCCGACGCGGCGGCGCCTCGCGAGGCTAACGCGCGTTCTTCCGCGCTTGCCTCCGCGCTGCCGATCAGCATCGAGAGCAGTCCCAGATAGCCGTCGCGGCCGAGAATGGGCGCTACGACACGATATTGCACACCATCCCAGGGGAGAACGGTCGTCGCAGGCTCGGCCATGCTCCCGCCTGGATTGGTCTTGACCCACTCCAGCTCGAGTGGCCGTCCGGCTTCCAGCAAGGGCATGATCACCGCGCTGGACGGAACCTGGCCGCTCGGGCTGGTCATGGCGAGCAAACGGCCATCACGGCCGACAATGAAGACATCCCGCCGAGCATTCTCCGAGAGCGTGGTGGTGAGATCGGCCAGCGATTCACCCGCAATGGCAAGCTCCATAAGGCGCCGGCTCGTTTCGCTGCCCTTGCGCTGCGCCTCCCGCCGCTTGACCGCCACCAGATGCGCCGCTTCGCGTTCCAGCAACGCGAGGTCGGCGTCCGGCGAAAGCTGAATCAACGGCACACCGGTCAAGTTCGCGGCAGCGCGCGCGGCTGCAGTGGGGCGTCCAGCGAAACCGACCGCGGAAACGCCGAACCCGGCAAGCTGCCGAATCGCTGCGTCGAGGGTCAATCGCTCATCGAGGCTTGTAAGCACGCCTGGTGTGAGCAAGACGAGTTCGCCCCCGCTCAGGTGCCCAAACGCAGGCGGGCTGGGACGGGGCCGCGTGGCCCAGGTAACCTCGCCCGATAGCCCCTGCTCTCCCGCAACGACCAGCGCCTCTTCCGGCAACGCCTCTTCGATAATGTCCCGAACGGTAATCATGGCATCGGCTTCGTTTCTGCTGCGACTCAGGCATCGCCGTAACGGCGGTGCTCCCATGGGCCGACGACCGTTCGATATTCCTCCCATTCGGCTCGTTTCACAGTGAGCAGCTGGTCGGAGATATAGGAACCCAGGGCGTTCCGCACGACCTGATCCTGAGAGAACGCCTCGAGTGCCTCACCGAGCGTGCCTGGCAGTCGTTGGACACCAATCCGCTCGAGCCCGGCATCGTCGTAGGAGCTAAACGATTCCTCCAACGGTTCCGGTGGGTCGATCTGGTGGTCGATTCCGTCGAGCGCTGCCGAGAGCGCCACCGCCAGCGAAAGGTAGGGATTCGCCAACGCATCCTGACAACGCAGCTCGATCGAGGCCGCGCCACCAGCAAGCACCGACGGCACCCGGATCATGGACGTCTGGCTCACGTGGGCCCAGTTGGCATAGCGTGGAGCCCGATGACCGGCATTGAGCCGCTTATAGGAGTTCACGGTGGGACAGAGCACCGCGCACATGGCGGGCGCGTGCGCAATCTGGCCGCCGATGATTTGAAGCGCGGTAGACGAAAGCTCGTCGACCTCGTTGCGGAGCAGGTCGGCGCCGCGTTCGACATGCCGGAACTGCTGAAAGACATGCAGCCCGGAACCGGGGGCATCGGTGAACGGCTTGGGCATGAACGTGGCGCGCAGTCCGAATTGGCGGGCGGCCGTGCGGATCGTTTGTCGGATGGTGATGAGCTGATCGGCCATGTGCAACGCGCTCGTGGGCCGGAGATCGATCTCTTCCTGCCCAGGGCCCGTTTCGTGATGCGCGCCGCCGAGCCCAACACCGATCGACGCGAGCGAAGAGACGATCGAATCGCGGGTGCGGGAAACCGCGTCTTCGCCGAAATCGAAATAGCCGGCGCTGTCTCGCTCGATGGCAAGATGGCTCCATTCACCGCGCAGAAGGTAGTACTCCATTTCGATGCCGACGCGATAGTCGATTCCCACCCCGGACGCCCGCTCGATCACGCGCTCAAGCGCCGAGCGGGGGTCGCCATCGAACGGTTGCCCGTCCCGCCGCAACACCGAGCAACAGAGGCGCCCGCGGCGCTCGTCGCCATCGCTGGGAGTAAGCACGACAAAGGTTGAGGGATCGGGCATCAGATAGAGATCGAGCTCGATGCTTCGCAGCCCGCCAGTGAGCGCTGAACCATCGAAGCGGTACCCGCGTTCGAGCGTGCGCTCCACCAATGACGCCGGAATGGTCAGCGCCTTGGCGCCTCCCGTGATATCGCTGAAGACAAGATCGACGAGCCCGAGCCCTTCCTCACGCACCCGCAGGACGACCTCCGATGCGGATGTCCGCGCATGACCGGTGCCCAACTCAGAAACACTCATCGCTCCCCTGCCTCACACGTCATGCACTTTGGATGCGTCATCCAACCATCCATGGTCAGCGATCCGGTGACCTCGAGCGATCCTCGAACAACCGAAATGCGAGTTTCATCACTGTTCGAACACCCAACATATTCGGACGCTGATTCCGCCATTTCATATCGCTCCTGGATCGATTGCGCCATTTTCATTCGATATGCGGAAAATCACCAGTTTCTTTTGGATCATGCGCACAAAATACCCTCATTCGCTTGCTGCATCAAGCCCCTAGGAATGCGCCTCTCCTCTCCCTAAACTAGAGACACCGCTCGAGGCACCGTTCAGCCCCGGCTGAGTTCAGGTCACATTCCGGCAAAGCGGCCGGCGATGGACAGACCGCTACTCGACTCCCTCTTCCGCGAGGGCCAGGCAGATAGCAGTTGTGCGCCGGATACACCGGCCAGTAAGCGGTCGCATGCGACCGCTCGTAGCATCGGAGCGGATCCATGAAACGAACGGTCACAGGCCAGCCAACGTTTCCTCTTTATCAGAACGCGTATGAGCACGATAGCTGTGGCGTCGGCCTGGTCGTGAACATCGAGGGGCGCCCTTCGCGGCGCATCGTCGAGCTGGCGCTGGGTGGTTTGGTGAATCTGACCCACCGCGGCGGTGTCGGCGCGGATGAGCGCACAGGTGACGGGGCAGGCATCCTGACGCAACTGCCGCACGAGCTCTTCGCGCCAGTAGTGGCCGAGTTCGGTGCGACAGCCAACCCCGGCGAATACGGCGTGGCGACCGTTTTCCTTCCGCAGGACGGCGAGAGCGCGACCGCGGGTCGTCAAATCATGGATTCCGCGGCTGCTGCGGCGGGAGTTTCCGTGCTCGGGTGGCGAACAACGCCGGTCGATACCAGCGTCCTGGGTAGGATCGCGGCAGGAACTCGTCCAGAGATAGCCCAGCTCTTCCTTGGGCGCCCGGACGATCAGGACGAAGCCGCGTTCGAACGGACCCTGATGCTCCTGCGCAAGACGGCAGAACGACGCGCGGTCGAGTCCGGACTTCGTGACTTCTATGTTGCTTCCTGTTCTTGCCGGACGATCGTTTACAAGGGATTCTGCCTACCAGAGGATCTTGCTGCGTTCTATCTCGACCTGCAGCAGCCGGAATTCACCAGCGCCATCGGGCTCTTCCATCAGCGTTACAGCACGAACACGTTGCCGACCTGGGCAATGGCGCAGCCGTTCCGTTTTATCGCCCACAACGGTGAGATCAACACCGTGCAGGGCAACCGCAACTGGATGACGGCGCGAACTCCCGAGTTGGCGTATGCGGACGGGGTCGGTCCGGAAGAGCTCAGTCCAGTGGTCAGCCTGACGGGCTCGGATTCGGCGAGCTTCGACAATGTGGTGGAGCTGCTCTATCACGGCGATCGGTCGTTACCGCATGCGCTGATGATGCTGGTGCCGGAGCCGTGGGAACAGCTGCCGGATATGCCGGCCGAACGGCACGCCTTCTATGACTATCATGCTGGTCTCCTCGAGCAATGGGACGGTCCGGCCGCAATGGCGTTTACCGATGGCGTGCTCGCCGGCGCAACTCTCGACCGAAACGGTCTGCGGCCGTTGCGCTATGCGATCACCAGCGACGGTCTGCTGATTGCCGGTTCGGAAGCGGGCACGGTGGCGGTCGATCAAGCGAGCATCGTGGAGAAAGGCAGGCTGGGTCCGGGTCAGATGGTGGTGGTCGATACCGCTCGCCAGCTGGTATTGCGCAACCCGGAGATCAAGGCCGAGGTCGCCGCGCTCGAACCGTGGCAGGAATGGCTTGCGGAGAACCGGGCAACGCTCGCCAGTGGCGCCGATCTCTACAGCGAATCCACCCTGGATGACCTGGTGACGATTCAGCGATCGTACGGCTACTCCGGTGAGGATGCGCGGCTGATCGTAAACCCGATGGCTGGTGAGGGTAAAGAACCAACCTGGTCGATGGGTGACGATGCGCCCCTGGCCGTACTTTCCGAACGTATCCGCCCACTTTCTGCCTACTTCCGACAACGGTTCGCGCAAGTGACCAATCCACCCATCGACTCGTTGCGCGAGAAGAAGGTGATGGCGCTCGACAGCTACATCGGTCCGCGAGGCAACCTCCTCGCCAGCGAACCGGGCGCCGCACGGCTCATTCATCTTCCCAGCGTCATTGTTTCGGAAGCCCAGCTCCAAGAACTCGCGACCTTCGACTGCGGTGTGCTCAAGGGCGTCAAGCTGTCGACCTTGTTCTCGCTTCCCGGCGAGCAGGCTCCGGCCGGCGCAGCGCTCACGGCGGCACTCGATCAGCTGATCGAAGCCTCAGCCGATGCGATCGCGAACGGCGCCAGCATCATCGTGCTTTCCGATCGCGGAATCGACCGTGAACACGTTGCGATACCGATGCTCCTGGCGGTCGGCGCGCTTCATCACGAAATGATTCGCCGCGGAATGCGCATGAAATTCGATCTCGTCTGTGAAACAGGCGAGGTCTGGGATGTGCATCAGCTCGCCTGCCTGATCGGATACAGCGCGGCGGCAGTCCATCCATGGTTGGCGCTGCAGGCCGCCAGCGCGCTTGCCGGCACGCGCAACTACGAAGAGATCACCCCAGCAGAGCTACAGCGCAATTACGTCAAGATGCTCGAGTATGGGATGCTCAAGGTCGGGTCCAAGATGGGGATTTCGACCGCCTCCGGGTATCGAGGAGCGCAGATCTTCGAAACCATCGGTATTTCGCAACAAGTCATCGACGCCTACTTTACCGGCACCCCTTCCCGCCTCGACGGTATCGGGTTCGCCGAAATCGAGCACGATCTGGTGACCCGGCATCGGGAGGCGTTCGAAGTTCCGCAGGCAAAGCTGCCGGACCCCGGGTTCGTCCGCTTCCGCAAGGACGGCGAGGCGCATGGGTACAACCCAACGATGGTCAAGGCACTGCAAGCGGCGGCAACGTCGAGTGAAACGAGCGACTATGACGCCTATCGCGAATTGGTCAAGCAGCATCCACTGACAGCCGTCCGCGACCTGATGACCCTCGAGCCGATCGGCGCCCCCATTCCGATCGAAGAAGTCGAATCGGTCAACGACATCGCATCCCGCTTTGTGGTGACCGCGATGTCGTTGGGCGCCCTGAGCCCCGAGGCGTATCGGGCGCTCGCGATCGGGATGAACCGGGTCGGTGGGCGCAGCAACTCCGGGGAAGGTGGAGAGGATCCGGACTGGTACGACGAACCGGGGCCGGACGAGCCGCACAGCAAGATCAAGCAGGTGGCATCTGGCCGTTTCGGCGTGACCGCTCGCTATCTGGCGAAAGCGTCCGAGCTCGAAATCAAGATGGCGCAGGGCTCGAAGCCAGGCGAAGGTGGTCAATTGCCCGGTCACAAGGTGACCGAATTCATTGCGCGCGTCCGGCATGCGGTTCCGGGGCTCCCCCTGATCTCGCCACCGCCGCATCATGACATCTACTCGATCGAGGACCTGGCTCAGCTCATCTACGACCTCCGCCAGGTCAATCCGAAGGCGACCATCGGTGTGAAACTGGTTGCTGAGGCAGGAGTTGGCACGATTGCCGCCGGTGTCGCCAAGGCGCGGGCCGACTACATCCTGATCAGCGGCCACAGCGGCGGCACCGGCGCGAGTCCGTTGACCTCGATCAAGTACGCCGGCTGCCCCTGGGAGATCGGTCTCGCCGAGACGCAACAGACGCTCGTGATGAACGGTCTGCGCTCTCGCGTGCGGCTGCGCACCGATGGCGGCATCAAGACGCCTGAAGATGTCGTCATGGCGGCGATGCTGGGCGCGGAAGAATACGGTTTCGGCACCTCGGTGTTGATCGCCATCGGATGCGATATGGCACGGCAGTGCCATCTCAACACCTGCCCGACCGGCATTGCGACGCAGAAAGAAGAATTGCGCGCCAAGTTCGGCGGTACTCCCGAAATGGTGGCCAACTACTTCACGCTGCTCGCCGAAGGTGTGCGCGAGGTGCTGGCATCGATCGGGGCGCGTACGATCGACGAGATCGTCGGCCGCACCGACCTGCTGACACGCCGACCGGACCTGACCGGGCGCGCGGAATTGCTCGATCTCTCCTCGCTCTTCGCCGAGCCTGCGGCAGAGACGGTTCGCCGAAAGACCATTGGCCTGACCGACGCGGACGAAACGATCGACGACCGGATACTGGCACAGCATGGCGACGCAATTCGCGGCACCGGACATGTCAGCATCTCCGAGCGCATCACCACCAAGGACCGCACGGTCGGCGCGCAGGTGGCCGGAGCCATCTCCCTGGCGCATGGGCTCTATGCTCTCGGAGAGCCAAAGTACAAGGCATCGTTCACTGGAAGCGCGGGGCAGAGCTTTGGCGCGTTCACGGTCAACGGTATGCACCTGACGCTCGAAGGTGAAGCCAACGACTATGTCGGAAAAGGCATGGCGGGCGGCACGATTGCCATCAAACCATTGGCCGACGCTGCGTTCGAGACCCCTCAAGTGATTGCCGGGAACACCATTCTCTATGGAGCGACGGGTGGTGAGGCCTACGTTGCTGGCAAGGTGGGTGAGCGGTTCGCCGTGCGCAACAGCGGCGCAACGGCGGTGGTCGAAGGCTTGGGAGACCACGGTTGCGAATACATGACCGGTGGTCTGGTGGCGATTCTTGGTCCGACTGGCCGCAACTTTGGCGCAGGAATGACCAACGGGATCGCGTACGTCTACGATCCGGAAGGCGGTTTCGACACGCATATCAACGGTGAATCCGTCTTGGTGGAGCGTGGCCTTGGCGCGGTCGACGAAGCCGAACTGCGCGCGTTGATCGAGCGGCATGTCGCGCTCACTGGCAGCGCGCTGGGTCAGCAACTGCTGGACGATTGGGCTACCACGTTGACCGTCACGTGGAAGGTCATTCCACGGGCGACGCTGCTCTTGCAGGTCGCGACACCGGATCAGGTCGAGGCTCGGGGAGCGGCCGACTAACAGTTCGATTACTAACCCAGGACAGGCAGAACAGTGGCGGGTATTTCACTCGCCACTGTTCTGTCTTCTTCACCGCATACACATGCACCTCGAGTCGAGTCGTCTCCAACGAATGGAACCAGTGCGCGTGTTTCCTGCGGCAACGTGGCTGGGAGGTGATTTGAGTCGCGCCAAACAGGAGGCACGAAACGTCAATACATCTCCGTCCACCCGCTGTATCGACTGCGACTTATCGAACCCCAAATCGGCCCTTCTCGACTTCGACCCAGCGGCCGAGCTGGCCAGATCGCTGCGCTCCGTCCATGAGCTCCTGCACCTTGAGTCCATCGAGGAATGAGGGAGATGCCACGTCTCCAGTGCGAATCGCGCCGATCCAGACGCGCAGCAAGAGGCTGGTGGGTCCATACAGGGGATGGTCGGTCGGCGAGACCTCGGCGGTGAGATGCTCGGGAAGCGGAAGCTCGCTCACCGATTGTCCCCGGCGCGCGCCGTAGAGCTTGCGGTCGCCCGTCATCATGAGCATACCCTCTGCCCCTGAAAGGATGATCTGCTCGCCGAACTCGAACGGCGACGTCGCCGAATAGGTGACCGTACCGAGCGCGCCATTGAGAAAGCGCAGAATGACGGCAAAATTGTCGTCTGCGCTGACATTTCCCATCACGTTCGAATCGGCCAGGCGGCGTTGCTTCACCATCGTGGCCGAGACCCCGGCGACCGAGCGAACATCGCCGAACCACCATCGCAGGGCATCGAGATAGTGCGAACCGGCGGCGCCAAGCATGCCCCCGCCTTTCGCCTCATCCATCAGCCAGTCGAACGGGGCTCCGTTTGGGTCGTTCAACGTCGAGCGGTAGACCGTAACGTTGGCGGAATGGGGTTCGCCCAACCAACCAGACTCGATCAGTTCCTTGGCGCGGGCGCGAGCCGGCTCGAATCGAAACTCGTGATTGACCATCGCCACTACGCGCTCGTGTTCCGCCAGCCGTACCAGGTCGCGCGCTTCGGCAACCGTACGCGACATTGGTTTTTCGCAAAGAACATGCTTTCCTGCTTCGATGGCGGCAAAGGCCATGGTGTGATGCAGATTCGGCGGTGATGCGATCACCACGGCATCGATATCGTCGTCCCGGATGAGCTCGCGGTAGTCGTTCGTCGACTTGCGAATGTTGTGCCGCGCCGCCACCATGTGCGCTCGATCCGCCCGTTTCGAGCAGACACTGCCGACCTCGACGAACGGGATGGTTTTCAGCGCGGGAATGTGGACGCTTTCACCGAATCCGGTGCCGATGACACCAACCCGAATGACACCGGTTGGAATGGAGCGGCTGGGCAGATAGCGGCTGGCGACCATGGGGCTACGGACCGGATTCGATGGGCAGAGTCATGGCGCTATGCTACCAGAGCACGAAGCGTGAGCAGGGAGAAATCGATGCGCTACTACACCGGCCGAGGCGACCAGGGAACGACCGATCTACTTGGTGATCGTGTCGGCAAGAACGACCCCATCGTCGGGCTGCTCGGCGACTTGGACGAAACGACTTCCAACATCGGCAATGGACGAGCCCATGCGACCAGCACCGAACTGAAAACAACTCTGATGGAAGCGCAACACGACCTGTATCGCATCATGGCCGAGCTCGCATTTACCGATGAAATCAGGCCGGCGTCCTACGACTTCGGAGCGGATCGTGTCGCCTGGCTGGAACACGTCACGGACAACATCGGCGCGAAGTTCGCGTTGCCGCCGCATTTCATCCTGCCGGGCGACACCATTCCTGGAGCCGCGCTGGACGTGGCGCGCACCGTTGCACGCCGAGCTGAGCGGACCGCTGTCGAGGTGCACGCCATGGGACGCCTCTCGAATCGGGAGATCCTCCGCTATCTCAACCGGCTCTCGTCTTTGCTCTTCATCGCGGCGCGGTATGAAGACCATCTGGCCGGTATTCAGTCGACCAGGGCGCGCCAGGAGGACGATCGTTAAAGCCGTTGCGGAAACGTGTATTCCTGGACCGAGGTCCTCGCGTCGTTGCCTCCTCCGTGACGGTCCAACTCGGCATACATCGGACGGGCACATGTTCTCGGTCCAGCGCTACAGCGATGCAGCGATCTCCGCGGCAAGCGTTTGCACGTCCGCGGGTGTTGTCTGGGCTGACTCAAACCAGAACGACCAGAGCTGGTCGAGTTCCTGGCCGGAAGCTCCTTCGAAGGCCGCCAGCAGGTCCCTGGGTTCGGCGATGCCGAGCCGGAACGCATCCGCAAACGCCGCGAGCGCTTCGATGAAGGCGGCATCGCCAATGGCATCACGGATTGCCAGGAACCCCAGCGCCCCTTTGCCGTAGGCAAGCGTGCTCAGCGGCGAATCGACCGGCTGATCGAAAATCGAGACGTCCGCGACGGCATCGCCGGCGTTCTGCAACTGATTGAGATACGGCGCGACGATCCATGCATTGAGTGACTGCGTGGCGGCAGTGGCTCCTGAATGTCCGCTTGCGCAAGCACGGCGGTCGCGTTGGTGAGCCCTCCACCATCCAGGTGTGATCGTTCGAGTTGGCGCCAACTGTGCCGCCCCACCACTGATGCCCGAGCTCATGCAGCACGGTGAAATCAAGAGACGCCAGATGCTCGACTGGCAATCCCAGTTGCGATTCGTTGATGAAGAGCACTCCGGACCAGAGACGCCATACGCAAGTGAGCGGGGTCTCGGCGAAATCGAGCTCGTCGAACGGATAGGGTCCGAAGGCGTCGTTGTATTGCGCCAATCCTCGAGACGCCAAATCGAGCAGGTACTGCGCATTCGCACGATGGTCGGGTGAAACATGCCGCAATCTCGACGCCGTCGACCTCGGCCGTGACCGTTTCGAGCCCGGACGCCACCACCATGGCGAACTCCCGCGCGGGGCCGGAGACGATCCGCCTCGCCCGTCTCCCGTCTCCGGTCTCTTCTCCGGTGGCAATGACGGTGTAACCCTCGGGAGCTGGAGCTGGACCTCGAAAGGGCCGTTGCAGAAAAGGTCGGATCTCCTGGGAGGTGGGCGGTTCGAGTCGCCAGCCAGTCTCGTCGCGGCCAGCGACCACCGGATACCAGTCAGCCCAACACGAAGCGGTCCCCGGCGACATCGTGGTTGAGAATCCCGTAGCTGCCAATCGAATTGCGCCCGGAATCACTGTTGTGAAATCGATCGTAGCTTCCAGCGTTTCACCTGGGGCGAGCGGAGTCGACCGTCGAGAAAAGAGCACGGTGCCCGAATCGTCGAATCTCCGGACGATCTCCTGACCACCGATCTCGATGGCGGCAATGTTGGTTTCACCTTCGAGGTAGTAATCGGCGTTTGGGTAAAGACGCATCGGAAGCTCGGTGAGCGTTTCGCCAGTCAGGTTCGGATAGGTGAGTGCAAGCGACCCGGAGAGCGTCGACTGTGCGGAGTCGAGCGTCAGATCCCGAGCTCGTAACGTGGAAGCGCCGCGAGGGTCAGCCGCAAATTCATCACGATATGCATCGAGGACGGGCTCGAGCGCCGAGGGCGCAGGGGACGCAATCGGCGTCGACGCCCTGTACTGGCAGCGCGGCGAAGGCCAGTGGCAAGCACATTGCCAGCAAAGCCCAGCGCGGGCGGCAATGGCCGATCTTCGATTCGAAACTTCATGCCAGACGATTGCCCTCTGCTTCAGCGTTCGGGACGTAGTTCGTCGAGACTATGGCACGTCGTGTCCGGCAGCCCTGGCACGCTCAACCCGAGCGAGAAACATGGGCCCAAGGCGATGGTCTCGCTCCCGGCAACGACCGTAAAGTCCGGGCTCGTGGACTCGAGGCATCACGATTTGGCGTGTCGGATGTACCAGGCTGCGGCGGCAGAACGAGTCGGAACGTCGAGTTTGTGGGAATGTTGGCGACGTGCCTGCTGGCAGTACCGGTGCTGATCGAAAGCGCGTGAGCAATCTCACGACGTCGGTCCGCCCTTCGATCACGAGATTCAGCACCTCACGCTCCCGGGGGTCAGCAACGCGATATCTTCAGACACCAGGTCCGTCGATGCTGCCGAAGACCGGAGCTCCAGCCCGTTCGCGAAACCTATTGCCTCGGCTATTGCTGTACGATCACCACGCCCATGCGCGCTCGAAATCGCGCTCACCAAGCGTTCCCCGCGCAGTGTCGATCAACGCCAGATGGACCTTGCGTTCCTGGTCCGGCAGTCCATAGCCGATACGGGCGCGTTGGCTGGCGACCGCCGCGGAGAGCGTGACGCCATCCGCGATGGCTCCGACACTGATGGCCAGCGCTGCCAATTCCGGGAATCGGTCACGGGCACGCTCGTCGCGCGCATTGCGATTTTCGATGGCTTCTCGCACCAATGGTTCAGCTTCGGAAAAGCGGCCCTGCGCGCGCATGATCGCGGCGCAAGCAGTCAACGCCGCGGCGAGCTGGCCCGTATCGGCGAAACGCTGTCGCTCGATGAGCGTCATGAGTTGCGCTTCGGCTTCCGGAAAGTAACCGAGACGATGATCGGTCTGCGCGCGGCCGACTCTCGCCCAGGACGCGGCTGCGCTCTCACCGAGTCCGGCGTTCGAGCGAGATAGACTCATCGAACAGCATCCTGGCTTCGTCAAAGCGACCCTGCTGGTAATAGACATAGCCAAGATTCACCAGCGAAATCTGGGTGTCCGCGCCTCATCGGTTTGGCGGGTCATCTCAAGGAACGATGTGTAGACTGCCTCCGCTCTATCGAGCCGTCCCTGGTCGTAGGTGGTGTTTCCAGAAGTGCGACCAATGCCCGAGCGAGCACCAGCACCTTCGTCGCCTGAGGCCTCTGCGGCTGCCAGGCACGCCTCGGCCAGTTCCATCGATCGCGGGTAGTTTGCCTGCATGAACGCGAGGGCCGCGCCGGCATAGAGCGCGCTGGAAAACAACAATGGATCGACATCGCCGGTCAGAGTCAGGATACGGTCGCGCCAGCAGCCCCTCGGCGTGCAACCGCGCCAGTCCCAGTAGTGCCAAAGCGCGGCGATCAGGCGCAACCCGGCTTCCCTTTGGCCAGATTCCGCTGCCCATGCGAGCGCAGCACGAAGTTGGTGTACTCCCGGTCAGCTGTGCCAGGCGATCGTCACGACGCTGAGAGATGAGTCCCGCTGGCCCATTCTTCGGCCAGTCTGGCAAAGTGAGCCAGGTGCCTATCCCGCAACGTGACATGTTCTCCCGATTCGACCAGTTGCTCGAAGGCAAAGCCCGAATGATCTCAGCATGCTGTATTCGGGCTCAGCCGGATCGACCGATTCATCCCCGACCTCGAGCAGGCTCTTGGTTACCAAGGAGGCGAGCGTCTCGAGCATGGCAAGGTCGGCGAACTCATCGACATCGGTTTCTTCGATTGGGAGCGCCGGCCTCCACATCACTCAAGGTGAACACGCCGGCAAAAACGCTGGTGAAGGAATAGCCTTGCTCTCGGTCGGACAAGAGCCGATAGCTCAGGAGATCGCGGAGCGCATCGTCTGTTGCCGCTCCGGCAAGTCGCGCGGACCGCGCACCAGGACGTCGAGTTGGCGGTCGAGGTTTTCGAGCAATCGCTGTGGAGGAAGGACTTTGACCCAGGAAGCAGCAAGCTCGATTGCCGTGGAATCCCGCCGAGGCGGCGCAGAAATCTGTCTCACGGCCTCGCAGTTCTCGTCGAGGCAGCAAATCCGTAGCTCGCTTCACGCGCCCGCGCAATGAAAAGCGCATCGAGGCGGATTCCTCATAAGGCTTCATCGACTTGAAGCGGCCGAAGCGGATACTCGATCTCGCCCTGAAGCTGGAGCGGTTGCCGGCTGTCGCCAAGATCATCAGGGAGGGAACAGCGAGCAGGAGCTGGACACAATCGGACCGCACTCGATGACCTGCTCCAGATTGTCGAGAACGAGCAAGGATCGTTCAGCCCGATCCGTTCGGCGATCGGTCCAGTGTCTCGCCCGCATCGAGATCACGAATGCCAAGCTCAGCAGCGATTGCCGCCAGCACCAGGTCGGCCTCGCGCACATGCGCGACCGGCACGAACCAAATCCCGCCCGGGAAGTCGTCTCGCAGCACCGGCACGGTCTCGTTGACCAGGCGGGTCTTGCAGCCCCTCCGGAACCGGTCACGGTGATCAACCGGGTCTCAGGACGGCGCGTCAGCTGCTCGGGCGCGGCAGATCCCGCTCTCGGCCGATAAATGACGATCAGATTGGTGCTGCAGGGGCAATCACGGACGTATCTCGAGATTCAGGCAATGATAACAATGAACGAGATCCGCTCTTCGTAGTGGTTGTTGCCAGCCAGTCAGATAGTATCCGGCACCAGCATAGGCTTCAGCCACGTATCGAAACGTTCCGCGCATTGTTCCGGTTCCGATTCCGCGCGGATCGCTATGCTGGACCGGTACGATGCGCAGCGGCGACCAGGAGCGTGAATGACCACATCTCGACCACGAAAGATCGGCTTGCAGCTGCCCGAGGCAGAGCGCGTGAGGTTGCGCTGGAGCGGTTCGCCAGATGGCGCAACTTGCAGAAGCGATTGGTTTAAACTCGCTTTGGGTTGGCGACCACCTGATCTACCTACCGCGAACGGACCGCCCAAGGCGCCCTGGGAGGCATGGTCGGTGCTGGCTGCGCTCGCGGAAGCGACCGAGCGGGTCGAGCTCGCTCCCCTGGTCGCATGCCGCCTTCCACAATCGGCATGCTCGCCAAGAAGCGACCACCGTAGACGAGATCAGCAACGGACGCTTGATCCTCGGTCTTGGGAGCGGAGTGGAACCGGCCCGATTTCGAACCATTTGGATTCCCGTTCGATCACCGGGTAGGCCGTTTCGAGGAAGCCTTCACGATCATTCGCACCCTGCTTTCGGACGGCGAGATCGATTTCCATGGCGCCTACTACGACCTGCCGAACTGCATCCTGACGCCGAACGGTCCACGCGGTGGCGATTTGCCGCTTCTGGTTGGCTCGATTGGCGAGCGCATGTTGCGGGCGACGTTGCCGTATGTCGGCACTGGAATGCTGGTTCGAGGACTTCGAAAACGACCCCATCGTGCTACGCGACGCGTGATGGCGGAAGTCGACCGCATTGCCGAGGATGGTGGACGCGATCCAGCGAGCTTTAGCCGCAACATCGCGGTGCTGGTTGGTCGCTCAGGTCGACGCATAGACCGTCGGTCTATCCCTCGAAGGGCCAGCGTCCCATTTCTGGTTCCGCCAGCGAGATCGCAGAAGCTCAACGCCTTCTACGACGAAGGCGTCGACCATGTGCAAATCGTCCCACAGCACCCATCACCCTCGAGGCGATCGAGACTCTTGCTCCAGTCGTGGAGCAACTCAAGTCCTGAAATTCGTACCAGACTCGCCCAACACCGGAAACGTCGCAGGACTCAGGACGCTGGACTCAGAACCTCGTCTCCGGGGCGCGGTCCTTCGGGAGCATGCAAGAAGTCGGCGCGCGTGCTCGAATCCCAGAACTGGCGCGGGTTGTCCGAGATGCCGTAGACGGTCGCCCAGGGGACCGTGGTGGCTTCAGACAGCAGCCGATCAGTTCAGCGCAATCGCGCTGGCTGAGCCAGGTGGAACGGAGACGGTCGAACTTCTGCTCTGGTGTCAAATCGAGCCGAGAACGACCCGTCTTTGACCGTTGGGTCGACTGGATTGTCATCCGCGCGTACGGAACCGATGCGCAGGTTGTGAACGCGCATGCCGTAGGTTTCATGGTAGTAGCGACCAAGCGCTTCACCGTATACCTTCGAGACGCCATAGAGTGAGTCGGGGCGAATCTCGGCGTTGTGATCGGCCACGAGCGGGGATCGTCCAGATCATAGATTCGGGGCGCGCCATCGAGTTCGTACCCGCCAATCGTGTGGTTGGATGATGCCGAAAACGATGCAGGTCAAGCCGGCCTGCCGCGCGGCTTCATAGACGTTGTATGTGCCGATGAAGTTGTCGGACAGCACCGACTCCACGGGCTGTCGAGCGCAGTCGACGCGGCAAGATGGACAACTGCGTCCGCGCCGTCGAAGGCGGGGCGGATTGCGTCGAAGTCGCTGATATCGCCGATGACATTGGTGAATTCCGTCGGCTTGCGGGTGATCGAGACGAACTCATACCGATCGCCAAGATGCTCGCGTACCGCTCGTCCGATGACCCCGGCCGCGCCGGTGAGAACGACTTTCATTTCTCGACATCCTCATGTTCCACGAGACGATCACGCTCTCGTCTGGTGTGGATCGACCCAACTGCTGCACGCATGCTACGCGCATCTGAGGCATATCGTCGCCTTCCCAATCACGCTTTCCCGAGTATCATGGCCGCTCATCGAGGAATCCGATGGCCGTCACTCATGCAGCGGATCACCGTTGTCCGGATCGAGACACGTGCCACTTTCACACGAAAAGCTGCACACCCGCGATATTCGCGCCCGTTGGAGCACGCTGCGATCCTGCGCGTCACGTCCAGCCGTGAGGATCGCGCTGCATCTCGTCGAGATCGCGCTCATCGCGATCTGGGCGGCCTACGTCGGACGGGACTTCTGGAAACCACCCATCTGCAGATCAACTCAGGTGGGGACAATGTGTCAGCGTATGGCCGATTCTTCTGGGACCGACTGAAAGACTGTGGGACCTGCGCACTCTGGAGTGGACAGGTCAACGGGGGAAGCGCCAGCGTACATCGATTCCAATTCAGATGTGTTTCATCCTGCGGTCGCCATTCCGGCTCTAGTCGGCACGCTCGCGAGCTTCAAGCTGACGATCGTGATCTGCCTGTTCATGGGCGGCCTGGCTTGCTGGTGGCTTGCGCTCGAGCTCGGGACAGGAGTGGTGGCTCGAATAGCCGCCGGCTTCATGGGAGCCGCTGGCGGGTACCTGGCGGGACAATCGTACCAGGGGATTGGTAGTTGTGCTGACCTCGGTGGCCGCTGCCGCGTTCATCGTCCTGCGCTGCTCCGACTTCGCAGAAAACCAACCCGGCGCAGCGCGGGAATCTTGGGAATCGTGATCCGGACTGTTCATCCTCCGCCGGTCAGGGATACCTGCGGTGGGATTCATCATGATGGCGCCCATCTTCCTGATCCTCATGACCGGAGCGTGGTATCGATGGCGTCTCTATCTCGTTCCGGGCAGTCCAAGCGCTCGCGGTCGGGTTGCTCATCCCGGCGGTGTTTCTCTTTCCGTTTGCGCGGTACTACTCCCAATTCTCCAAACCAATGACCCAGCTTTCCTAAGCCACCAGCCATTCCATTACCTGAGGTGCTCAATCTGGTCATCAACGACTGGGACTACATGCGCGCCGACCGGCTACTCGGCAAACAGTCGATGCCAGGACTCTACGTCAACTACGTGGGCTGGGCCGTCATCATTTTTGCCGTCGCAGGTCTCTTCGTCCTCTGGCAACGATCGAAACCGATTGTTCTGGTGTTGGGACTGTTGATCGTGGGGGCGCTCTGGATCGGCAGCGGAGCGCCATTCCAACTCATGGCTCGTGACTGGGCGCCGCCAGCATTGCGAGACTTCGCAGTCTCGATCCGGAACCCAACGTTCATTGCCGGCGCGGCTGCGCCAGCAATCATCGGCCTGGCGGCAGTGGGCGTCGACACCGGCCTGCACTGGGCCCTTGGCGCGCAACCGCGCGCTTCGCTGGCAAACCGTTACCCCTGGTTGCAGCGAGCCGCGGACGTCGCCGTGCGCGCAGGGACGATTGTTTTGCTGGTGGTAGCGCTCGTGAATCTTGAACGCGGCGCGAATCAGTGGCTGATGTGGGAACCAGTCACGCAGGAGCGCGCAGATCTCTATCTGAATGCACTGGCAACGGACGAAGTCGCCTGGGTTTCGCCGCCTGACAGCGATTGGCGGCTGCAGATGCTCGGATTCGATGCGGGGTACAAGTACTCCGATGGTTGGCGCCCATGGACGATCGGTATCTTCACGCAGCAGCCGACGCCGCTCAGGGCGGTTCGGTTCGACCCAGCGCTTGCGCCACCAAATGCCGAGCTTGTCGACGAGAATTCGGTGGGGCTGGTGTATCGATCGACGTTGCCAAACCAGTATGCGACCGTGTCCTCCGGTGGAACATGTTCGGCGCATGGGGAAGCCGGGAACATCGATATCACTTGTGATTCACCTGAGGCCGGCACATTGACTGTGCAGGAGAATGCATTCGACGGTTGGAGCGCGACGGTCAATGGAAACGAGGTCGAGCTCGCTTACGGGCAGCAATGGGTCACGATCGAAGTTCCCGCCGGAACGAGCACTATCGAGTTGCGCTACCGGCCGTGGGATTTCTGGGTCGGACTGATGTTGAGCTTGATCGGGGTCGCGCTCGCCATCGCGATGCTGGTGGTACCGGATCGCTATCGTTTGCACGCAACCTGGCATCGTCCCCAAATTCAGTCGAAAACTGCCGCCAACTGACCGAAAAGTCGATTCTTGGTAGGAATTCGACCCCAATCTCACGTATAACCACTACTGGCAACGATGCCCACTGCGATGCGCGGCCGATCGACTGACCGCATTTGACTTCAGGGAGCACCATGCCCAGTCTTCGACAATTCGAAAGTCGGCCGCAGCGAACGGTCCGTTCCTTTACCCGTGAGTTCCTGGAAAACCTGCGCTACCACCGGGGCGTCGAGCAGTATGCGACGCCGGTCGACTACTACATGTCGCTGGCGTTGACGGTGCGGGAATACATGATGCAGGACTGGCTGGACAGCCTGCATACCCAGAGCCGCACCGGCGCGAAGGTCGTTTGCTATCTCTCTGCCGAATACCTTCCCGGCCGGCAGCTCGGAAACGCCTTGTTGAATGGCGACCTTCGCGAAATCGCCGCGGAGTCGCTGCAAAGCCTGGGACTCGATCTCAAGGAGCTCATGGAACTGGAGACCGAGCCGGGGCTCGGCAACGGTGGCCTGGGTCGCTTGGCGGCCTGCTTCCTCGATTCCCTCTCCGCACTGGATATTCCCGCGATCGGCTACGGCATCCGGTACGACTTTGGCATCTTCCGGCAGACCTTCGTCAACGGCTGGCAGATCGAACAACCGGATAGTTGGAGCATGGGCGCCTCGCCGTGGGAGGTGGTCCACCCGCAGTTTTCGAACCGGGTTGGTTTCGGCGGCCATACCGAGCCGTACTACGACGAAACCGGCCAATTCCAGGTGCGCTGGATTCCGAGCGAGCAGGTGATCGGCGTTCCCTACAACATTCTGGTGCCCGGATATCACACCAAGATGGTGAACACGCTCCGGCTCTGGCGAGCGCGAGCCGCGCAGGAGTTCGACTTGCGCACCTTCAATGCGGGCGACTATGTCAACGCGGTGCAGCAACAAATCGCGTCGGAAACGATCTCGAAGGTGCTTTACCCGAACGACACTACCCCTCAGGGGAAAGAACTCCGGTTGCGACAGCAGTATTTCTTTGTCGCCTGCTCGATCCAGGACATCTTCCGCTTCCTGCCGTCGGGATACGATCTGCGCAATCTCCACAAGCGTTATGTCTTCCAACTGAACGACACACACCCGACGGTCGCGGTGGCGGAGATGATGCGCTACCTGATGGATGAACGCCACATTCCGTGGACGGTGGCGTGGGATATCACGTCGAAGATGTTCGGATACACCAGCCACACGCTCCTGCCAGAGGCGCTCGAGACCTGGCCGGTGGAGATCTTCGGGCGTCTCCTGCCCCGTCATATGGAGATCATCTACGAAATCAACCGGCGCTTCGTGGAAGACGTGCGCAGGGTTTGGCCTGGCGATGAGGCGCGTGTCGAACGCATGAGCATCATCGGCAACAACGGGCAACCACATGTGCGCATGGCGCACCTGGCCACGGTTGGCAGCTATTCGGTAAACGGTGTTGCGCCATTGCAGTCCCGCTTGCTCAAGGAGCGCACGCTCCGGGATTTCTCCGAGATGTGGCCGAAGAAGTTCGGCAATGTCACCAATGGCGTCACGCCGCGACGCTTCATCGGGTTGGCGAATCCACGATTGGTCGAACTGATCAGCTCCAGGATCGGCGACGGCTGGTTGACGGATATCACCCGATTGGCCGAAATCGAGCAGTACGCCGACGACCAGCAGTTCCAGGCCGACTGGCACAAGGTCAAGATGGCGAACAAGGCCGATCTCTCGATCGCGTTGCATCGCATCACCGGGGTCGGCATGTCGACATCAGCGATGTTTGATGTGCTGGTGAAGCGGATCCACCTCTACAAGCGGCAACTGCTCAAGGCGTTGCACGCCATCGTGCTTTACAACCAGCTCAAAGCCGGCGCCAAGAACGCGCTGATCCCAAGGGTGGTCATTTTCGGCGGCAAGGCCGCGCCGGGATACGAGATGGCCAAACTGGTCATCAAGCTCATCAACTCGGTCGCCGAGGTGGTGAATCGGGATCCTTCCACCCGCGACCGCTTGGCCGTGGTCTACCCACCGAACTTCAACGTGACCCTGGCAGAGAAGATCTACGCGGCGGCTGACGTTTCCGAGCAAGTCTCGCTCGCTGGCATGGAGGCATCTGGCACCGGAAACATGAAGTTCGCGATGAACGGCGCGCTGACGGTTGGCACGCTCGACGGCGCGAATATCGACATTCGCGAGCTGGTGGGTCCGGAGAACTTCTTCACCTTCGGCATGACCGAAGACGAAGTGCGCGATCTGCGATCCTCGGGCTACGATCCCCGTTCGATCTACGAATCGAACCCTGATCTCAAGCAAGCGATCGATATGATTGCCAGCAATGCCTTCACACCGAACGAACCAGGCGTATTGCAGCCGATCGTGGATCATCTCATTGGGTATGATGAGTTCATGGTGCTGGCCGATTTCGCGTCGTACGCGGAATGCCAGATGCGCGCGGAGGAAGCCTTCCGGAATCCGACCGCATGGACGCGGATGTCGATCCTGAATACGGCCCGATCGGGCTACTTTTCGTCGGATCGCAGTATTCGTGACTATGCGGACACGATCTGGAAGGTGAGCCCGATGCGCATGCATGGTCAGTCGCGCGCCAGGTAGTCAAAGGCAAGGGAGAAACGGTGGCCGCTGTCAGAATCGCCCGAGGAAAGTTCGACGGGATCAACGCCTGTGCCGGCAAGAATGGAGTGATCTCTGCCGCGGCCATGGACCAGCGCGGGTCGCTGCAGAAATCCATCGGCAAGGCCCGCGAAGACGGCAAAGCCACTGCCGAGGATCTGGCAACGTTCAAGAAGGCGGTGGTGTCCATCTTGACACCGCACGCCAGCGCGATCTTGATCGATCCCGAGTTCGGCCTGCTGGCGCTCGAAGTGAAAGCGCCCAATTGCGGCGTCCTGCTCGCCTACGAGAAGACCGGTTATGATGCGACTGTAAAGGGCCGCCTGCCGGATCTTCTGGACGAGTGGAGCGTTCGCCGTCTGATCGAGGCCGGCGCAAACGCCATCAAGATCCTGCTCTACTACGATCCTGCCGATGATGCGGCGATCAACACCATCAAGCACGCTTTCATCGAGCGGATCGGCGCTGAGTGCGCCGCGAACGATGTTCCCTTCTTCCTGGAACCGGTGACATACCGGGACGATGTGAGCGGCCTTGCCTGGGCGAAAGCCAAGCCAGAGGCAGTGACGCGCTCGATGGAAGAGTTCTCCAAGGACAAATATGGGGTCGACGTCCTCAAGGTCGAGGTTCCGATCGACATGAAGTTCGTCTCCGGCACACGGTCGTTTACCGGGGAAGAGGCCTACACCCGCGAAGATGCATTGCGGCTCTTCAAGGAGGCGTCCGACGCCGCCACGAAGCCGTTCATCTATCTCAGCGCGGGCGTAAGCAACGAGCAGTTCGTCGAAACGCTGCTGCTGGCCGCGGAATCGGGCGCCGACTACTCCGGTGTCCTGTGCGGCCGCGCCACCTGGCAAGAAGGTGTGCCCATCTTCGGCAAGGACGGGATCGACGCGCTCGAGGCCTGGCTCTCCACGCAAGGCGTGGAAAACATCAATGCGGTCAACAACGCGGTGGCCGCGGGAGCCAAGCCGTGGTGGACAGTGTACGGAGGAAAAGACGCGATCGAGGTGTTCGATCCCGTCCTCAGCTAGACAGGAAGGAACGGCCCGCACAATGGCAGGCGTAGGAATTCACGGGTTCGGGCGGATCGGGCGCTCGGCGTTGCGCATTGCGCTGCAGAACAATCTCTTCACTCCGGTGTCGATCTCGGACATCAAAGACTTGCCGACGCTGGCGGCGCTTTTCAAGGTCGACACCAATTACGGGGTCTTCCCGGAGCCGGTAACCGCCGATGGCAACACTCTGAAGATCGGCAATCGTTCCGTGAAGTACATCGATTCATCGAAAGAGCTGCCGGATTGGGCGGCCCTTGGCGTCGATCTCGTCATCGATTGCACCGGCCGCGCAACCACACGCGCGGGCGCCCAGGCGCACCTGGACCGGGGAGCAAAGCGGGTTCTGGTGAGCGCGCCGAGCAAGAGCCGAGACGACGCCGATGTCTTCCTGCTGGCCGGAATCAACCAGGATACATACGATCCTGCCAAGCACAAGATCGTTTCCATGGCGAGCTGCACGACCAATGCGCTCGCGCCGGTGGTGAAAGTTGTGTTGGAGAACTTCGGCATCAAGGAAGGGCTTTTCTCGACGGTTCATGCCTACACCAACACGCAGTCGTTGACCGATCAGCCGATGAAGGACCGGCGTGACTCCTGGGCTGCAACGGAGAACATCATCCCCTCGTCGTCCGGCGCCGCACGCGCGCTGCAGTTCATTTGGCCCGATCTGAAGATCACCGGCAAGGCGTATCGCGTCCCGGTACGTACCGGCAGCATTGCCGAGCTCAACCTGATCACCGAAAAGAAGGTGACCGTCGAATCGGCGAACAATGCCTTCCGCGAAGCAGCCGGCAAGTCGCCGCTGAAAGGCGTCATGGATGTGCTGGAAGAGGAGTGGGCATCGTCCCGCATCGTCGGGGATGCTCATTCATCGATTGTCGATCTGCCGATCACCCAGGTGATGGGTGATACCTTCCTCAGCGTGGCAGCGTGGTACGACAACGAGTGGGGCTACGCGTCCCGGCTCGCCGAAACCGGAGCGCTACTCGCGAAGTAACGTCGACCGCTTGCCTCGTCCCAAATCGGGACGAGGCATTTTTCGTTTCAGGAGATGCGGTGAACTGATTCCCGCTCGATGATGCGCGTTGGCACCGTCCACTTGGTCGCGATGTCCTCGGTCGACCGATCTCCTCGAATCATGCCGAGCAGCCGTTCGAACGCGATCTGACCCAGCAGCGCTCCCGAGTTCCGGACCGTCGTGAGCGGCGGGGAGAGCATCCCAGCGGCATCGATGTCATCGAACCCCACGATCGAGATGTCCTGACCAACTGTCAGGCCCCGACTCGCCACCGCTCGATACGCGCCAATGGCAGTCTGATCGCTCACGGCGAAGATCGCCGTCGGCGGGTCAGGGAGATCGAGCAACGCGAGGGTTTCACCATACCCCTTCTCATCGCCATGAGAAATGCGGGGTGGGATGAGATCGAGGTCGAACGCCGTGCCAGGCGTATGCATGGCCGCCAGGTATCCGCCGCGCCGCTCCTCGAGTGTCCAGTACTTGGACGGACCGCGCAAAAAGCCGATGCGCGTGTGTCCTGCCGCTCGCAGGTAATTCGTCATCTCGTAGGCGCCCGCAAAGTTGTCGAAAACGACGGTCGCCACTTCGATGCCCGGGATGAAGTGATCGGCCACAACCACGGGCAAGCCTGCTTCCAGGGCAGTTGCCACCCACTCCGGGTCGAGATCGCCCCCGCCAAGCACCAGGAGCCCTGAGGCCCAGCCGCCCGACCAGTGGTCGATTCGGGGACCGTCGCCGGTATCGGCGAACTCCACAACCACGCGATAGCCGGCACGGCGCGCCGCCGATTCGATGGCTCGCAGGATATGACGATTGAAGGGATCGCGATCGGGAGCGGTCGGAAGATGCTCGATGAGCAACCCGATCGTCTCCAACGACCCGGCCGTCCGGCGAACTGGCGCCTGGTAGCCAAGCGCTCCTGCTGCGGACATGACACGTTTCCGGGTTTCCGTGGAGATGCCTGGGCGCCCGTTCAGCACGAGCGACACGGTCGCCAACGACACGTCTGCCGACAGAGCGATATCTCGCATCGTGGCTTTGCCGCCCGATCTGCTCTCTCCGTTCTCGTGCCGGTCGCCTGGTCTGTGCGCCACGGATCCCTCTGCCTATTGCTATCAGCGAGACTGTACGCCAAAACCTGGGTGGTCCGAGGACGGCTCATGTCCGATCGCTATCGCGTTCGCATGACCGCGCCCAAGCGCTGCCGTGAGCACGCCCAATGGCCCAAGCGCCAGCAGCAACACCGGGCCGACTGCGATCGCGAGCCAGCAGACAATTGCGAAACATCCCACCAGACCGAGCTGCTGTACCGGAGCGGCGATCAGTTGCCGCGCCCCGAGCGTCCAGGCAGATGCCGCTCCGACTTCGAACCGAGTGGCGGCGCACATTGCCGGGCCAATGAGCAGCACAATCGAGAAAAGCACGCCAAGCGCGAGAAAAACGAAGATCCGGAGTACGAACGACGACGGATGGCCGCTCGCAAGCGAAAGCAGCGCAAGCACGGCCGTTCCGATCACGGCCGGGGCAAGCGCGACCCGGCAGGCGATCCCTGCCGTTCGGCGCCAGAGTGCCGGAAGCTCCGACATTGCGACGCCGTAGCCGTCCAGTAGGCGATTGCCCGTCGCGACCACGAGCGCCCAAAACGGGGCCGTGCACAGCACCATCGGCCCCCAGACCACGAGCCATCCTGCAGCCGAGGCCGCGATCACAAAGGGAGCGAAGACCACGAGGCAGAGCGCGGAGAGAACGAACAGCAAGAGCGCGTTCGTCCAGATCGTCTTGCCCGCGTGGACCAGGAGGCGGTTGGACCCATCGTCGGTGAAGGGATCGCCCACCGTCTGGGATGGGGAGGTGCGCTGCGACATGGGGTGCTGAGTCATCCTCTTATCCCTGTGAGTGCAATGCTCTCGGTGAGTCGCCGTTGGGCAAGGAGATAAACGATCAACACAGGGATCAGCACGAGTGTGATGCCGGCAAAGACGGTCGTCGGGGTACCTCCGTACATTGCGCTCAAGCGAAAGAGCCCAACCGGCAGGGTGAGCTGATCTGGCGTATTGAGAAAGAGATTTGGAGAAAGGAAATCGTTCCAGGCCGCCTGGAAGTTCAGCACTGCAAGTGCCGCAATTGCCGGCGAGGCAAGTGGCAACGCAATCTGGAACATGACGCGCAGATGCCCGGCGCCATCGAGGCGGGCGGCCTCCTCCAGGTCGCGGGGAGTCCGCAGGAAGAACTGCCGCAGCAGGAAGATGCCAAAGACATTGATCAACCCCGGCAGCCAGATGGCGGCGTGGTGGTTGATCAGGCCGAGGTAGCGCATCAGAACGAACGTGGGAATAATCGTCACCTGCCCCGGCACCATGAGCGCGGCCAGAAAGATGATGAACACCAGGTCCCGTCCAGGAAAACGCAGCCGCGCAAAGGCGTAGGCAGCCATCGTGCTGGTTGTCACCGAGCCAATCGTGATGATCATCGAGATCTTGAAGCTATTCCAGAACATGCGCCAGAACGGCATGTCTTCGAACACTCGTCGCACGTTTTGCAGACTCAGGTTGGTCGGAGTCCAGTCCGGTGGCTTGCCAAACGCTTCCAGCTGCGGCACGAATGCGGTGACCAGCACCCAGTAGAACGGGATGATCATGATCAGGCAGATGAGGAGCATCAGCAGATAGAGCCCCCAACGCCCGAGGAACCGCAACGCACGCTGAAGGGGCGAGATGCCGCGTGGCTCCTGGACGATGGTTGCCGGTTGCGTGGCAGTCATGCGAGGGTGTCCTCTCGAAGTCAGTCGTAGAAAACCCAATGCCGGCTCAGGCGCATCTGGATCAGGGTCATGGCAAGAATGATGAGGAAGACGATGATGGCCATCGCTGAGGCGTAGCCCATCTCGAACCGCTTGAATCCCGTCTGGTAGATGTGCAGCACCACGGTCGTCGTGCGTCCCAACGGACCGCCGCCGGTCATGATGAACATGGGATCGAAGATCTGGAACGCGCCGATGAAGGTGAGCACCGAGGTCAAGAAGAGTGTCGGTGACAACATTGGCACGGTTACGTTGAAGAAGCGGCTGACCGCGCCAGCACCGTCGATTTTGGCAGCTTCATAAAGATGCTCGGGAACTCCTTGCAAGCCGGCCAGGAGCAGAATGAACGTGAACCCGATCGTTTTCCACAAGTCGACAAGGATCAGCGAAGGCATCGCCGTGTCGGGCATCAACAGCCAACTTTTTGTCGGCAGACCCAACTGTTCGAGGTAGTAATTGATGAAGCCGTAGTTGGGATCGAGGATGTAGAGCCAGATTAACGAGACAGCGGCCCACGACATGATGACGGGGAAGAAGACCGCCGTTCGGAAGAGATACTTCAGAACCCCAGGGATAGCGCGCTGCACCATGAGCGCCAGCGCAAGCCCAAAGCCGATGTGCAACACGAGTGACCAGAACGCGAACACAAAGGTGTTGCGTACCGACTGCCACATCTTGTCATCCGACATCAGCTCGCGGTAATTGCGGGTTCCGATGAAGCGCGCATCGGTGAGCAGGTCCCATTCATAGAAACTGAGCACGATGGCGCCGATCAGCGGGCCTGCGATGAACACCAGGAAGAGAATGATCGCGGGACTCAGCAGCAGATAGGCCCAGATAGCTTCCCGCCGCCTGACGGCGGCGGGAAGCGTCCCTTCGATTGCACCGGTGGCCGCAAACGACCGCGCGGTCTGTCCTTGTTGCGCGCTCACCACCGAGCTCCGTGGGAATGACTAGAGGTTGTCGGCGATCTTCTGATTGAGCTCCTCCAGAGCCGGCTCAGCTTCGAGATTCCCCAACAGGATCTGATCGAACGTGTCGATGATATCGTGCTCGATGATCGCGCCGTTGTCGGTCCCTGGCACCGGAGTCGCATAGTCGAGCGCTTCGTAGAAGGTCCCGATACCGGCTGGCATCGAATCCAGGAACGCGGGATCGAGCGCCACCGACTTGCGCGCGGACACCTCGTAGATGAGGTATTTGGCCGCCTCCTTGGAGGTGAAGTACTTGGAAAGCGCCCAGGCGGCTTCACGATTCTGGGTGGACGACATGATTGGATACGACTTCCAGCCGACCGGCGATCCTGGGCCAGAATGCTGCGGCCACTGAACAACATCGATGTGGTCCTGAGTGCCGGCTTGCACCTGGCTGGGATAGATCCACATGCCAACGCCGATCATGCCGAGTCCGCCCTGGGCGAAGATGGTGAACGCGTCGAACTCTCCGCCGGGTTCCGGGCTAATGCCGTCGGCCACAAGCTGGCGCATCTGCTTGGCAGATTCGACCGCTTCCGGCGTGTTGATAGTGGCCTGGGTCCAGTCGGCGCTCAAAGGGCTGGCGCCATTGGTCAGCAGCCAGGGCATGACGGACGGAAAGAGTCCGCCAGTCACATGCATGCCATAGACCTCACCGGGCTTGGTGAGCGCGCGCGCCGTCTCGTTGAAGTCGTCCCATGTCCAACCCGCCACCGGCTCGGGCACGCCAGCCGCAGCGAACACTTCCTTGTTGTACCAGACACCCATGGTGTTGAACTCGCCCGGCAAGACGTAGGTTTGGCCGTCCGGGGAACTGAGGGTGCGCGTGAACTCGAGCAGGCGGGGATGCACGTCGTCGAAGAACTCCTGCATCTCTTCCGCGTCCCGCTCCAGCAGATCGTCGATCGGATCGAGCAGCCCGCGCGAGGCAAAGACCCGCTGCCCTTCTGTCGCAATGACCAGGACATCGAACGATTCGCCGCCCGCGATCCGGGTCGACACCGAATCGGCGAAATCGGCCCAGGAGTCGCCCGGAATACCGACGACCTCGAGCTCGACATCGGGATAGAGCACGTTGAACTGTTCGAATCTGGCCGACTCGTCCGCCGCCTCGCCGTAGTACAGCAGCCGAACCTTGCCGGACGGCGCAGCGTCCTGCAACAACACCGGCGCCTTGGCCGCTGCCAGCATGCCCTCGATTCCACCCGTGACGCCGACCGCCGCTGCGGCTCCCAGCTGACCGGATCGCGTGAGCACGGTTCGTCGCGAGACGCCGCGTGTCATGATTGAGGCAGGCATTCGACGATCACCCATATGACCATTCTCCCTGAACGAGCCGTTTCACCGGCTCAACAACGCCCTCGGTATTTGGTTTTTGCGACTTGCCGCATTCTCCCAGCGATTCGCTTTGGTGTCAAGTTGTGTTCACTAAACGCTTGACTAAACCTCAGGGCATCCTCACAATTACAGCTACTCGAGCTTAACCACGAGACAACGCTGGCCACAGAATGCCGAGCGCCCCAAGGTTCCGCATCGGACGGGTTGCCAATCAACAGAGCAGGAGTCGAAGCCATGGTCGAGGCGGACGTTCAGAAACTCGCTGGACGCGCCTACCGCGGGGAAGCGGTTCGGGCGATCGCAATGCCGTTGGGCGGGATCGGGACCGGTCAGGTTTCGCTCTGCGGCGACGGCGGCCTCCGGCAATGGCAGATCTTCAATCAGTCGAACCATCTTGCGTTCGTCCCGGACAGCTTCTTTGCATTGCGCGCTGGATCGGCGCCCGGTCCGTCAGGCGGCATTACCCGGATATTGCAGTCTGAGACAGCGCTGGCGCTGCCATTTCTGGACACCCCGCTGATCAACGACGACATCGTGCCGGTGCAACAACGGGCGCTGATCGAGCGCTTCGGCGGGGTGACCGAAACGGTCTTCACCAGCCGGTACCCGTTTGCGCAAATCGACTATCGCTTCGATGCCTGGCCAGTCTCAGTCCAGCTCGATGCCTTCTCCCCGTTTGTACCGCTGGATAGCGCGGACAGCTCCCTTCCAGCGGCGCATTTCCGATTCACGGTCCGAAACACCTCGCTGGCAACCGTGTGGGGAGCGCTGGGCGCGACCCTGAAAAACGTGGTCGGATGGGACACCATCTCACCTATCGAGGGAAACGCGAACCCGGGTTTCGGGGGCAACGTCAACGTCATCGATCAGGAAGGGAACCGCACGTCGATCGTCATGGAGCAACCGGGGCTCGCCTGGAACGACCCGTACCGGGGTCAATTGGCATTGAGCACCTCCCAACCCGATCCGATCGTGCTGCCGGCATGGAATTCGCCGTCCGACTTCATTGGCGCGATGGAACGTTTCGACTTCGGCGCCGATCCACCAGGCGCTGCTCCCGATCCGATGATTCCGGTCGGCGTTCACCGCATGCGGGCCCGTGCCTCCATGGAGCTCGCGCGAAGCCAGCAACCCCATCCCAGTCCGCCGGGGCACACGGCAAATGGAGGACTCCTGCTGCCGTTCGTGCTGGAGCCCGGCGAAGCGCGTGAGCTCGATGTACTGCTCAGCTGGTCGTTTCCGAACTTCTATGTCAACTACGATCAGCCAACACCGAACTTTCGCGAAGAGTTGACCCGCAGCCGGCTCTGGCTCGGCAATGCCTACAGCACTCGCTATGCCAACGCGATCGCAACGGCGCGCGATGTCTTCGATCGCCTGGACGATCTGCGCCAGCGATCGCAGACGTGGACCGATGCCGTCCTGTCGTCTTCGTTGCCCACCTGGCTGGCGGACTTTCTCCTCTCCCAGGGAGCGTTGATTCGTTCGCCCACGATCTTTCAAACGGCGGATGGCAAGTTGTATGGGTTCGAAGGCACGCAGGGAGCCTCGACTTCCATGCTCGGCTGGAAGGGCTTCGGCGGGTCGTGCCCGCTGAACTGCACGCATGTCTGGGAATACGAGCAGGCGCTCTCCCGGCTCTTCCCCGATCTCGAACGAACCATGCGAGAGACCGATTTCGATTACGTGCAAGCCCCTGAGGGCTACATCCCCCACCGCACTTTGCTCCCGCTCTTCGTCAAGCAGTTGTGGGGATGCCCAATCGGCGGTCCCACGAATCCCGCGCTCGACGGCATGTTGAGCACGGTGCTCAAGACCTGGCGCGAGATTCGGCAGGGAGCCGGCCCCGATTGGGCCGCGCGCTATTGGCCGAACGTCCGCCACTTGATGCGCTACATCTCAGCGACGTGGGATCCGGATGGCGACGGCGTGCTCGCTGGCGAGCAACCAAACACCTACGACATCGAGTTCTACGGCACGAACATGCTCATAGGGTCGCTCTGGCTTGCAGCGTTACGCGCATCGGAGGCATACGCCACGCAGCAGGGTGACGAAACGTTCGCCCAGGAGATGAGGGCCCTGTTCGAACGGGGCAGTGAGGCGTACGACCGGCTCCTCTGGAACGGCGAATATTACATTCAGACTCTTGGGCCAGATGACCCGCGGGAACAGCAATACCTGACCGGATGCCTGGCCGACCAATTGATTGGGCAATGGTGGGCGCACCAACTCGACCTGGGCTATCTGTTGCCTCGCGATCGCGTGAAGAAGACGCTCGAGTCGATCCTCGCCTACAACCTGCGGGAAGGGTTCGAGGGTTACGACCCGGAGGAACGCGCTTTCGCCAATGGCGATGATGTCGGTCTTCTCATCATTGCTTGGCCCGCGGGGGGACGTCCTGATCGACCGACCCGCTACCACGACGAGGTGTGGACCGGTATCGAATACCAGGTCGCCGCGCACTGTATCTACGAAGGGTTGGTGGATGAAGGCTTGCGGCTGATGGAAGCGGTCCGCGCTCGCTATGATGGCGCCAAGCGCAATCCGTTCAACGATATCGAATGCGGTGACCACTATGCGCGCGCCATGTCCGGTTGGACTGTGCTGGAGGCGTTGGCAGGATATCGATACGACGCAACCGCACTGGCGCTGGCATTCGATCCGGTGCTGAGCACATCTCCGGCACGTTTCCCGTTCGTGGCCGGTACGGGCTGGGGAACCGCGTCGATCGACGCAAGCGGAGTGTGTGAACTGCACTTGATGGAAGGAAGTCTGACGCTTGCCCAGCTCGGACTACCATCCGGCGCAGGCGGGAAAACCGCAAGCAAGAACGGCTCACCGCTCGAGGCAAGCGAACACAATGGCGTTTACTTTTTCGACCGAACCCTCGAAATGGTTGCGGGTGACGTCCTGACGCTCCACTAAGGGACGATCGTCACGCGCGTGATGGTGAGCGCGGATCGGCTTCCACGGTATTGAACACCGGATCGGGCTGAGCCTCGGCTTTGCGTCCCTGAGGTGCGGTGACGGTAGCCCCCGCCACGCGAGGCGCGCCGACAGGCTGGAAATGGCGCCAGACCCCGGTCCCCAGATAGACCACCAGGAAAATCGCGGTGCCCAGCAGTACGATGGCCGCTCCAGACGCGATGTCGTACTCGAAACTGACGAACATCCCGAAAAAGCCGGTCGCCGCGCCGATGATGGTGGAAAGCACGAGCAACCTGCCAAAGGTTTGCGTGAGCAATCGGGCTGTGCTGGGCGGGATGACGATTGCCGCGGCAATGAGCGTGACGCCAACGATGTTCATCGAGGCAACGATCGTCGCCGCGAGCGCTAGCGCAAAGCCGGTTTCCACCCACCGCGTCGGAACGCCAGAGACCGCGGCGATCTCCTCGTCGAAGGTCGTAAAGAGCAGCTGCTTGTAGGCCAGGAAAATCGCCAAACCGACGACGAGCGTGACACCGCCGATGATGAGGATATCCTCGTGCGAGACGCCAAGGATGTTCCCAAAAAGCGCCGCTTCGAAATTGCGGGTGAAGGTTCGCTTCTTGCTGATGAGCGCCACTCCAAGCGCGAATGACGCAGTGGTGACAATGCCAATGGCGGCATCGGCGCCGATATTGCGCTTGCGGGCCGCCGCATTGATGAGCAAGGCCGCGATGAAGCTCCAGAGTCCCGCGCCGATGAAGAAACTGATGTTCATCAGGTAGGCGACCACCGCCCCACCGAAGGCAGCGTGGGACAGCCCATGACCGATATAGCTCATGCGGCGCAGAACGATGAAGACACCCATCGCCCCGCAAAGAGCGCCGACCAGGGTTGCGACGATGAGCCCCTGACGAAAGAACTCGTATGCGAGCGGATCGGTGAAGAAGCTCACGCGACCTCCAATTCCGGCGCTGTCGACGGGCGCAGCGAGAAGGGACCGTGCGATCCGGCTTCGGTCACCAGCAAGTTGCCGGTCTCTGGATCGCGGATCACACGCATCTCGGCATCGAAGGTGCGGCTCATGATCTCGGAGGTGAAAACTGCTTCTGGCGAACCCTGGGCGACGATGCCTCGGTTGACGCAAACCACCCAGGGCAGGTGCGCCGCAAGACTGTTGAGCTCATGTGTGGTGATGACGATCGAGATACCGGTCTCGTTGATTTCGGCCAGCAAGTGCAGGATCTCGTCTCGTGTCCGAATATCGACACTGGCAGTTGGCTCGTCGAGAATCAAGAGATCGGGCTTGGAGATCAGCGCGCGCGCCAGAAAGGTGCGTTGTTGCTGGCCGCCAGAAAGATCGCGGATATGGCGTTTCGCCAGGTCTCCGATGCCCAGCCGATCGAGGATCTCGGCAACATCCCGCTTGTCCCGCTTCGAAGGCCAAGGCAGCCAGCCCATCTGGCGGTGCTTTCCCATCACGACGACGTTTTCGACTGTCACCGGGAACGACCAGTCGATGACGCCGACCTGGGGGACGTAGCCGACATTGGCGGGTGGGTCTCCGAAGGTCACCGGGCTGCCGCTCACCTCGACCGTGCCGCTCACCCGGGGTGTGAGACCGACTATCGTGCGCAAGAGCGTCGTTTTTCCTGCTCCGCTCGGCCCGATGAGTCCGACGAAGTGGCCGCTGGGAATACGCAGATCGACCCCGGAGAGCACGTATCCGCGCTGGTATCCGCAGCTGACGTTCTCGAGCAGCACTGCCGGCGTGGCCATCGGAAATCCTATGCAGCCCAGGTGTCGCCGGTCTCGACGGACTCCATGAGCGACGAGTCACCACCAAGCGCATCCGCCATGATCTGCAAATTGCGCTTCATCATGCCGATATACGTGTGTTCTGGCGCGTTCGGGTCGCCGGGCGGTTCATCGTCGCGGAGATCGTCCACGTACACCGCGCCGGTCTCACTCGCAATCTGCTCCAGCACGTCACTTGGGAAGACTTCTGAGCCAAAGATCGCCGGCACATTCTCTTCCCGGATCTGATCGATCAGGTCGGCCACATCGCGGGGAGACGGTTCGGAAAAGTCAGACGGCTGAATCGCGCCAATCACCGTCATGCCGTAGTTCGGGGCGAAATAGGCCCACGAGTCGTGATAGGTGAGCAGCCGGCGATTCTCTTCAGGGATGGAAGCAACTGTGGCATGAATCGCGGTATCGAGCGATTCGAGAGCCGCTCGATAGCGTTCCAGATTGCCGCTGAAGTAGTCAGCGTTGTCGGGATCGAGTCGTGAAAGCTCGTCCGTGATCAGCTCAGCGTAGGCAATGGCAAACGGAACGTTGGTCCAGAGATGCGGATTCGGATGCCCATCTTCCTCCGGGAAGGAGAAATCGTAGGCGTACTCCTCTGGCGTGATGGTCTTGTCCCCAAGCGTGAAGACCGCGGCGCCGTCAGGGAGATTCTCGTTTGCCATCTCGATCGTAGGATCTTCCAGATCGAGACCATTCGCAATCAGGACATCCGCCTGCGAGAGAATGACTGCATCGGAGGGCGCGGGCTCGAATGTGTGCGAGTTGGTGCCGTCCGGCACGACGCCATGCAGATTGATGCGGTCGCCACCGATGTTGCGCACGATCGAGCTGATCGGCGCCACGGTGGTGGCAACGTTCAGCAGACCGTTGTCGCTGAAGTCGTCGCTCCATCCCAGCGTGGGGGTCGGAGTTGCCTCCTGAGCGGCTACCCAGGAAGTTCCACGCATGCCAAGCATGGCAGCGGCGCCCCCCGAGACAAGCAACAACCTTCGACGCGAGATGGGACGATCGACCGACATTCGCTGGCTCGTTTCTGTTGAATATCGAACAGTTGCAGATGCGACTATTCGCATCTGGCCGAAGATCAATAGTATGCTCCGTTCTGCGCGATTGCAACGCGCCCGATAGCTTGAACGCGCTCGCGCCGCGACCATAAGATTTCGTTTCAGATTTCGGACGTTCTCGGGAGCTTCTTCAGGAATTCCATGCAACCGGTATCGACATCGAACTCCCATCTCGTCCAGTTGCTTCGCTCAGTCGACCAACGCGCCACACCGCAGCGACTGATGATCCTCTCCATTCTTGAAACAGCGGATAGCCACCTGACCGCGGATGAAGTGATTCAGCGACTCGGCCCGATGAGCTCTGTGCTCAACCGTTCGACGGTGTACCGCACGTTGGAGCGGTTTCGGGATGCCGGCATCGTTTCCGAAACCGATCTGGGCGGTGGAGTGCGTGTGTTCGAGCTCCTCGCCGTGCAGAAACATCACCACCTGATCTGCCATCAGTGCAACGGCATGATCGAAATGGACGATGCCGCGGTCGATTCGATGCGGATGTCGATTCGCGCGCAGTATGGGTTCGAGCCGCAGGTCGATCATCTGGCAATCTGGGGGCTCTGCGCGGTCTGCGCGGACACTGGGCGCGACTGATGCCGCGCTACGACTTCCAATGCCAGGAATGCGAAGCGGTGATCGAACTCGACCTTCCGATGTCCGCGGCAACCAGCGCGCAGGTCTGTCCAGTCTGCGGCGAGAACGCGGAACGCATCTTCACGATGCCAAAGCTTCTGTTCAAGGCCGATCCGCGCGATGTCACCCCGGTGTGGCATCAGCACGATGGATACTCCCATGCGCACGCCCCGCGGCGAGGCCGGCATCGAAACCCCAGCGAGGACCATTGATCCCAGACCCGGCGCCTGGACGTGGGGACCGTGAGCCGAAATGTGCCGGCCTTCGCCCAAGCGATCGAGGGCTGGCGGATGCTCGGATTCTGTGCGGGTGGGTTCGCAACCGTCCCGGCACTAACGCCAGTCGATACCGGCGACCACTGGGAGATGGTCCGAACCGGCATCGCGGCCAATGCCGGCACTGCGGGCGATGAACTCCCGGGTGTACCAGATGTAGTCGATACGGATCACCGGGGGCAGCGTGATGTTTTGCGTGCGGGGGCCGAAGCGATGCGGCTGCCCTACCCGCTTGGGGAAGCTGGCCGCGCTCTTGCCGACTTCGTGAAATGCATCGATAAGGCCGGCAGCCGTGAGGATGCGGTGCTCAGGCTGCTTGTCGGTCATATTGAAGTCGCCAAGCACCAACGACGGAATCCCCGACGTGGCAATCCGCACAACTTCCTGAATCTGCTTCATGGTCACTGGGTCGAACGTGGCTCCGGTCATGCGCACCTTGGGTGGCCGGGGATGCGCCACGACAACCTGCGCTTCTCGTCCGCGTATTTCGAGTCGGGCGCTCAAGTCCGGCCGTCCGTTGGCAAAAGGGTGACTCTCGCTATCGGTGATCGGGAACTTGCTCAGCAATCCCTTGCCCGCAAAACCACCCGGGTGCAGCACGCGATAGGGGAACGCGCCATAGAGCTGCGATTCGATGGCATCGGCTTGCTCGTCCGAGAGCTCCTGCAGCCCAATGATGTCGGCTTCGGCATAGTAGAGGTAGTGCACCAATCGATCGACCGGGGCGAGACCGTTGCCGACGTTGTAGCTGAGGACGCGCGCGGCCACCCCATTCCCCAAATCCTCGGGCATGTCGGATTCCGCGTCCGGGTTGCGGCTACTCAACGTCCTGTCCTTCGCACTCATCGATCAGCGAACTGCGCCGGATCGAGACTATGGCATTCGGAAACGCGCTTCGCAACCGTTGAACAGCGTCTGCTTCGACATCGCGCGAGCTCGCCGTAGTGGATTTCAGTTGAACGCGGGCGTGAATCTTGTTCGGATCCTCATGCTGCTTGCCTGCTGGCGAGCCGATTCCGTGGCTGCTGGCGAAGACGAGAAACCGATCGACGACCCCTCGGTCGGACGGGGTCGTCAGCGCGATGTGTCCCTGGATTGGCGGGTCGGTTCCGAGCAGGTTGGCAATGGCCTGGTTGATCGTTTCGCGCTCGCCATCGATCCCGATGACGCGAATCACGGTGGAGACGCTCGTCTCCCGATCGAGATTACGGAACGGCTCGCTCAAGTGCAGCGAGTTTGGAATGATGACTGTCGCATGATCGTCCGTCACCAGCGTGGTGGTGCGCACACCGATCTCCGTCACTTCCCCCTCGTTGTCGCGTATGCGAATGCGGTCTCCGACTTCATACGGGCGTTCGAAAACGAGAAAGGCTCCACCAAGGATCGACTTGAGCAAATCCGCCAAACCGAAGACCACCGCAATGGTGCTGATGCTGAATGCCGTGAGCAGGGTTGCCCACGACGCTCCCAGGAACGCAAGCGTCATGGTGAAGGCAAGCGCATACAGGCCGAGCGCGATCGTGTTGTTGATCAATGACTCGGTCGCCGGCGTGACGTCGTCGATCGGAATCCGCCGCCAAATCAGTCGTTGCACGAACTTGGCGACATATCGCGCGACCAGGAAGAGAATGAGCACGAACAAGAGATCGGCGGAGATTTCGAGCAACTGATCCCAGGCAGTGCCAAATCGGTCCCCAAGCCCACTTGGAATGATGGAAAGCGGGGTGCTCCCTACCGGGCCGTTGCCCGCCATGTCGCCTGTCCTGAGTTCATCGGATGTCCGCACAGTCGATTCGTCCCGCGTAATACTACGGAACCGGCGCGCATCTGTGTCGTCTGCGGCAGAACAGCACGACTGCGCGAAGTGCGGCAATCACTGACGCACACAATCGCCAGTTGGCACGCTGCAATGCTGATCATCTCCTGATACACTGCAGGTATCGGCGTACGTACGCAAGGAGAATCCTATGAAGCGGTCCGTAGCACTCGTCGTGTTCCTGTTCGGGCTTGTGTTTCTGCTTCCCACAGCGGCGATCGCGCAAGATGCCACGCCGATTGCCAATGTGACCACCACAGAGGAAGGCGAAGTTACCGCCAACCTGAGTGACGGCGAAGAGAGTGTGTTGCTCAAGATCAACGGCAATACGCAGGTGGCGCCGGGCGACACGATCGAAAACGCAGTCGTCATCAACGGCAATATCAATGTCGCCGGCACCGTGGAGGACACAGTCCTGGTGGTGAAGGGCGACGCGGTCGTGACCGGAACGATCAACGGGACGATTTCGGTGGTTCGCGGCACCCTCACGTTGGAGCCCGGATCGACCGTGAAGGACGTCATGTTGGTCGATAGCGAGCTGAACCGCGCCGACGGCGCCACCGTGACAGGTGAAATCGAGGACCGCGGGCTGGACTTCTCCTTCGGTCGTGGTTTGGCGGTCTTCTCCCTTCTCTGGTGGATCGGGATGACGATCGTGGCGCTGGTGGCAGCGGGTATCTTCGCCTGGTTGGGCCGCAAGCAGCTCTTCGGCTCGGTGGGAACGCTGAAGACCGATTTCGTGAAGAGCCTGATCACCGCAATCGTGCTCTGGATTCTGCTTCCGCTTGGCGCGGCGCTCATCCTCTTCACCCTGGTGGGCGCGCCACTTGCGCTCCTGGTTCTGTTGGTGATTCTTCCCGCGCTTTGGTTGCTCGGCATGATCGTGGTCGGGACCTGGCTGGGGAGCTTCATCATCAATCCGACAACAACCGGCCGCGCTGTCGGCGCTGCCCTCTTGGGAACGCTGATTCTCTCGGCGGTTTCGCTGATCCCGTTCATTGCGGTGATCACCACCATCGCCGCCATCATCGGTTCCGGCGCGTTCGTTTACCGCGCGATTGCGAACCGCAACGCCACTGACTTGCCGGCCGTCCCCGGGTGGCAAGCGGCATAGCTGAGACAACATCCAGGGGGTCGGGGAAACTGGAAGAAGGGGGAAAAGGGCTGGCGAGCATTCGCCAGCCCTTCTTCATGCGTTCCTGGTGGGTTTCAGGGTCCCGGATCCGGTTTCCGTCAATGTCGGGTCAGGCGCTCGACGATGGAGTTGCCCGAAGGCGGCTCACCGGTGCGTTCGGCTTTCATGTCGATTTTCCAGAAACCGCGTTGCACGAAACGGACGCCAGCGAACCGGAAGGGTTCGGGTTCCCAGTTTCGCGAATGGTGATTCACCGGCGGCAGATGCGTGATCGGCGAATCGACGCCCGTCATGAGATCGGCCAGAATGCGGCCGGCCAGATTCGCCGTCGCCACGCCTTGACCGGTATACCCCCGCGCGGTGGCCACGTTCTCCTTCTGGTTGTACCCGATCGTCGGCATGAAATCGCGCGGCCATCCAAGCGATCCACCCCAGGTATGGGTGAACTTGACATCCTTGAGCACCGGGAACCAGGTGCGGACATTGTTCTCCAGCATCGTATGGGTCGCTGGGTGGCGATCGTACGCGTCCTTGATCTTCGATCGAAAGTGGTACGGGGCGCCACGGCCACCGAAGAGAATGCGGCCATCGATGGTCTTGGAGAGGTAGTCGACCGTGTATCGGCAGGAGTCGACCAGCTCACGCCCCTGCCACCCGATCACCTCCCATTCACTCTCCGAGAGCGGCTCGGTGAGCGTGATGAGCGAATAGACCGGCATGACTTGCCGGCCGACGCCTTTCAGGCTGCTCATATACGACTCGCCACAGAGCACCACAGTTCCAGCCCGCACGTGACCGTGATCGGTATGCAAAGCTGGATAGGCGCCGCCAGAAAACGAGGTGACATTCGTCTGTTCGTAGATCGTGGCGCCGCGCTTCTCGACAGCGCGCGCAAGTCCACGCACCAACTTGCCAGGATGGATGACGGCGTTCTCTCGCAGGAAGATCGCGCCCACCGACCCGGCGATTCGGATCCGCTCATCGAGCTGCTTCTTGTCCAGCAACCGATACTCGTCATCGAAACCGAGACGGGACATCGTTTTCGCGTAGTGATGCACGGTGGGAAGCTGGGCGGTGCCACGCGCAGTCATGAGCGTGCCGCTCTTCTGCCAGTCGATATCGATGCCCTGCTCCTGGGCAACGCGGCCGACCTCATCCACCGATGCCGTCATCGCCTCATGCGTGGCGATCGCCTGTGAGCGCCCGTACTTCTTCTCGAGCTGGTCGAGCGACGTGGGGAAGCCGGATGTGCACCATCCGCCATTCCGTCCCGAAGCGCCGAACCCGGCAATCTCACGCTCGAGAATCACGATCTTGAGATCAGGATTTCGTTCGAGCAGGTACCACGCGGTCCACAGCCCCGAGTAGCCCGCGCCGAGGATGGCAATATCGGCGTCGACCGTTCCGTTCAGCCGAGGACGCGGCGTGAGATCGTCACCGCAGGACTCCAGCCAGTAGCTATAGGACGCGTAGTTTTTCATGCGTTCTCCATCGGTGTGGGGCATCTGATGCTGGAAATTCTAGTCGGGCGCGCAAAAAGCGGACGGCAAGGACGCCGTCCGCTTTTCCCAAAGTGATCTGCCGGGGTTTGGCCCGGTCTGGCGCGTTGCTACGCTCGGTTGTCCTTGCGGCGAAGACCAAACGCACCCGCCAGCAGCATGACTCCCAGCGCTCCCATGGCAACCACCAGGAATCCAGTGCTGCCAGTGAACGTGGTGCCAACACCAGAGGCGCCGATATCGGTCACCGACGAGGTGCCTCCAACCGCCGCCGGGCTGGCTTGAGCCGCCGGAGCAACGGTGGCCGTTGCTTGCGCTGCGGCTTCGACTTCACCGCCAACGGCCTCGACCGGAATATCGCCGCAGGCAACATAGGTGCCAATGTCGTCAGCGGAGAGATGAATGTTGATCGCGTATGGGCCGTTCGCCAACAGGTCTGCCAACGGAACATCGACAACCGTGACGCTTTCGCCGGCCGCATCGACATCGGTCAGCGGATAGACCACGTCGCCGAGCTCGGCGCAGGTGCCGGAATGGATATGCGCCGGATGACCGCCGGTGGCGCCATCGACCAGGATATCGACCGTGGTCGTGCCATCTCCGTTATCGGTCAGACTCGCGTCCCCAGAGACCCCGGAGCCGTTGAGCTCATTGATGGGCACCACCACGTCATCCTGCGCGAATGCGCCGTTGACCGCAAACGACGCAGATGCCAGCAACAAGAACGCCAGCGCCGCAAACAGCGAGAACCGCCGAAGACCACGTCGTTGACCACGCTTCTCCATGAACACTTTCCTCCTACGGGTTTGGGTATCGGATGCGGGATACCGCAAATGCCCTGAACGCACTTCGAGCAGCCTGTGCCTCAGGGACATACTCAGCCTAAAGGCTGCAGCGCTTTCGCGCAACTGGGAGAACCCGGATGAACGCGGATCGGCATGCATCCTCACACGTACCGATGCGCTCCCTTCTACGTCGTATTGCGTAGGAGATGCGTAGGTCAGCGAATACGTCATCCTGCCGATGTTCCAGGGGCCCGCTCGGTGGCATCATCTGAGTGTGGCAAGTAAGACGAGCCACATACGCGGACGGAGCCGGAGTAATGGAACCGGAACGTCCAGAGCGGATATTGGACGATAAGGAGATACGGGCAATGTTGAGCCCAGTCGTGAACCATCAACTCGTGGCGAAGGCGATCGAAACAACGCCGTCTGTTGCCCGAGACCGCGCCCAGCGCGCGGAGCTGCTAAGCGGAAAGCCCCTGCCAGGGCAAACATTCGGCATCAGACGCTGGTTGCGGTCTGGGTTTGCGCGGAGCGAGAGCCAGGTAATCGAGAACGGCTCGCTCCGCTCGGATGCAACCGCCTCTTCCTGAGAGGCCGTCTGAGTATCACTAAGCGAATTCCGGCACACTCCTGCCGTATGGCCGAGCGTCTGGTGCCAAAGACCCGGCCAACTCAATCTATCCCCTGTTGAATCCTCTCCCACCCCAAGTATCGGAGAGGATTCGGCGTTTTCCGGGAACCGTGCGGCACACTCCCTCCGATACACTCTCGACCGGAAGGAGCCGCCATGGACGCGAACGACGAGATTCTGGAAATCATCTGGCCTGAGACCGGCCTGCACACCAAAGCGGTCGCGCCGTTGCGAGAACGCGATCAGCTCTCCGACGAGGATGAGGTCTCGCTCTCGATCGACTTCCTGACGCTCTCGCTCTCGCCGCTCGAGCTGATCCAGCTCGCATCGTTCCTGCGCATGACCATCGATGGGTTGCTCGATCGACACCCAGGGTATCAACGCGCGGTGGTGAACGCATTCGACATTCGGGACTAGGCGGGTCTCCGCCTCGTGGCCCGTCCGCGCCGGCCGTGTGGCCCGCTTCCCGTTCGCAATTCTGAGAAAAGGAAGCGGACCGTTGCTCTCAGCGTGCCCGTCCCACGGCACATCAATGGCTCGCCGCGGCTCTGACAACTGAAGTCTGCCGACCGACGACCGGTTACTGACGTCCCCTAAAGCGCGACGGTGCGGTTGGACTCCATGGATTCACGGGCAGCGAGCGCGGTATCGAGCGCGAGACGCGCCTCCGCTGGGGTGGCACGGGTTGCAGGCTGTCCCGATCGGACGCACTCGACGAAATACTCGATCTCCGCGAGGTAGGGGTCGATTTGCGTCACCTCGAGCTGTGACGGCTCGCCCTCATTCGGGTAGAGGTAGAGCGCATTGGTTCCCCCGGCTTCTTCCACGCTCCGGCCACCGGCGCGGAAATCGTATTCCAGGAAGCCCTCCGAACCGAGCACTTGCATCGTCGAGGTAAACGGATAGGTTTCCGGCATCATCATCCCGCCATCGACGACCGCCGATACGGTGCCGTAGTCGATCAGGATCTGTACCTGGTCCCATCCATTCGAGCGCGGATTGCGAACACCGTTCGCGGTGACCGATTGCGGGGCGCCGAACACCCAGTTGAGCGCGTCGATGTCGTGGATCATCATGTCGATGACCGCGCCGCCGGTAAGGTCCGATCGCGCAAAGAGCTCCGACCAGGCCGGAAACGGCTGACGCCGATAGGCAAGACCGGACCGCAGCTGACCGATCGACCCGTTGCTCGCTCGCTTGTGCAACTCGACGTACTCGGGCCAGAAGCGAAGCACGTGCGCCATCATGAAGACCTGACCGCTCGCCTCTCCCGCAGCCACCAGGGCAGCGGCATCGGCGTCGTCGAGCGCGATCGGTTTCTCCAGCAGGACATGCTTCCCGGCCGCGAGCGCCGCTTCGGTCAGCGGACGATGCTCGGGCGTCGGGAGACAATTGTCGACGGCATCGATCGACTCATCGCGCAGAATCGCGTCGATATCGTTCGTATAGACCGTGCCGAGTTCCTGCGCCAACGGCCCAGCCCGCTTATCGGAATGGGCATAGACCGCGGCAATATCCACACCGGGAATCTTCTGGAAGGCCCGCGCATGCGTCCCTCCCATGAACCCGGCACCAAGAATGGCAACTTTCACGTCGTGAACTCCTTCAGCACGCGGCATGCGGCACGCAGCAGGCAGAACGTTCAGCTTTCCAGGCGAATTGCGATCGCGCGAATCAGTCCCTGAATGAGTCGCCCCGCCTCTGCGCTTCGCTGCAACAATCGCTCTTCTGTCGAACTCGAGCAGTATCCGAGTCGCTGACCTATCGAAATCTGAGTCTCCGCCTCGCGCAACGAGCCATGCGCTATTCGCAAGAAATGGTTGAACTCCTTGTCGTTGCGCCGCCCCTGCCCTTCCGCAATGTTCGAAGGAACTGAGACAGCGCTCCGGCGTACCTGCTGCACAAGCCCAAATCGTTCCGGATTCGGCCAAGTGTCTGTTTCTCGGTAGATCTCGACAACCAAGTCCATTGACTTTTGCCAGGCAACCAGGTCTCGGTAGGTTTCGACACGGGGATGCTCGTTCACTGGCCGCTCAGACATTCGTCACCACTCGACTTGTTTCTGCATTCTGCCTGCCGCGTGCTGCCTGCTATTTGGGAACAAACGGCCGCAGGAACTCGTAGGCGGATTTGGCGGCGGCTTCGACCTCGTTCAGGGGCGG